>CANQBR010000004.1 GCA_947589605.1 uncultured Phascolarctobacterium sp.
ATCGAAGAAGGAGTGCTGCCCGTCTTTTTGGCGTCACGCAGGAGGGAGGTAGAAGATATCATGGTAGTTTTATACGATGAAGCAAAAGTAAGAGAGATCCACGAGTACAATGTCAGAAAAGATGCCTTGGAGGAGGGTACCGAAAAAGGCATCTCCGCCATGGTCGCTACATTGAAGCAATTGGCCATAGAAAAGGCCGTTGCCAAAGATAAATTGGTACTGAACTTTCACTTATCTCCTCAAGTTGCCGAGGCCAAGGTGGAGCAGTATTGGAACTGACGAAAAAAAGAATAAAGAAGAGAAAACGGGGGACGCTCAAAAGGCGCCCCCTCTTTTGTCGTGAGCGAAAAGAAAAAGCGGGAGAGTTTTACAGAAGAAAAGAAAAAGTTTGTTCGCGTCGCAAAAATTCGCACGAACTCGCTGGGCAGAGTTTTGGCCATGGCGGCGGCTTTTTTTGCGGCGATCTTCTCCCAAGTCGATGCCGGTGAAATTTTCAAAACTTGCGCAGACGGAGGGCGAAGGCCGCAAGGCAAGCCCTTTTTTGGCGGGAAAAGATTTTTATGTTATAATGAGAACATGACAGCCTTGGAATTTTCGCAAGAGAGAAGAGGACTTCTTTCATGAACAAGATGCTCAGGCTCATCCTCAATTTGAACCGCAGCATGGCGGTGTGCCTTTCCTTCACGGCCCTCATCGCCGTGGGCACTCTGCTCTTGCTGCTGCCTGTGTCCAACACTGCCGGCGAGTGGATGAATTTTACGGACGCCCTTTTCACCGCCACCAGCGCCGGCTGCGTCACCGGCTTGGCCGTGGTGGACACCGGCCGTTACTTCAGTCTCTTCGGGCAAATAGTGATCTTGCTTTTGATCCAGATCGGCGGCGTGGGCATCATGACTCTCACCACCGTTTTGAGCATCGGCATGGGGAAAAGAGTGGCCATCCGCGAGCGGCTGCTGCTGCAAGAATCGCTGAACCAAGACGAGCCGGGCAGCGTGGTGCGGACCGCCCGCAACATCATCGTCTATACTTTGGGCGTGGAATTTTTCTTCGGTGCCTTGCTCTCTTATTATTTTTACGAAGAAGCGGGGCTGGGTGCGAAGGCGTTTTATTGGGGCTTTTGGCACGCGGTGAGCGCTTTTTGCAACGCCGGCTTCGATATTTTGGGTTCTTGGACCAGTCTCACCAATTATCGGGACAACGCAGTGGTGAACCTCATCTTCATTTTGCTCATCACTTTGGGCGGCCTGGGCGTCATCGTCATCAGCGACGTGGCCCGCAAACGCTCTTGGCGCCGCCTCACTCTTCACACTAAGATCGCTCTCACCGCTTCGGCCTGTCTCACCTTCGGCGGGGCTCTGCTGCTGTGGGCGCTGGAATACGATAACCCCGCCACCTTGGGAGAACTAGCGGCGCCGCAGCAATTTTTGGCGTCTCTCTTTCAATCGGTGAGCCTGCGCACCGCCGGCTTCAACACTTTGGACCTTTCTCAAATGCGCTTCGGCAGTCTTTTCGCCATGGAAGCGCTGATGTTCATAGGGGCCTCTCCCACATCCACCGGCGGCGGCCTCAAGACCACCACCTTCGTGGTGTTGCTGGCCAGCACTTTGGCCTTGGTCCGAAACAAAAAAGATGCGGTGCTTTTCAGGCGGCGGCTGAGCCAGCAGAGCATCGGCAAAGCGGCCAGCGTTTTCGTGCTGGCGGCTCTTTATTTGGCCGTGGCTTTTTTTGCTTTGCTCTTGGCGGACGGCAACAGCCATCCCTTCGCTTTGGCTCTTTTTGAAATATTCTCCGCTTTCGGCACCGTGGGCATGGGCGTGGGCATCACTCCCGAATGGAACACGGCGGCGAAATTAGTGCTGATCCTCACCATGTTCGTGGGCAGGGTGGGCATCTTGACCTTCATAATGTCCTTCTTTGATAAAAATACGGAGAAGATCCGCTATCCCGAAGAAGATGTGTTCATAGGCTAGGAGGCTGTGTTTATGAGAAAGAACAGAAAGCAGGTGCTGGTGGCGGGGCTGGGACGCTTCGGCTCCAGCGTGGCCCTCACTTTGGAAAATTTGGGCTGCGAAGTGCTGGCCATCGACGATAACGAGGCGCTGGTGCAAAATATCAGCAGCAGCCTCAGCTATGTGGTGTGCGGCAACGCCGCCGACGAGCAGACCCTGCGCAATTTGAATGCGGCGGAGGCGGATGTGGCGGTGGTGGCCATCGGCAATTTAGAGAGCAACATGATGTGCACCCTCTTGCTGAAAGAAATGGGTGTGCCCAAAGTAGTGGTGAAGGCGGTGAGCGAACTGCACGGCAAAATGGCCGAGAAGATCGGCGCCGATAAGGTGATCCACTCGGAGACAGACATGGGACGGCGGCTGGCCCACAACCTCATCGCCAGCAACGTGGTGGATTATTTGGAACTGAGCCGTCACATCAGCGTGGTGACTTTGGAACTGCCGGAAGAATTCGTGGGGCAGAACCTCATCCAAGCCGATATCCGCAATCGTTTCAACGTGAGCGTGGTGGCCATCCAGCGAGGCGACAGCACCATCGCCAATCCTCAGGCGAGGACCGTTTTCGAAGCGGGAGATCAGCTGATAGTGCTGGGCACCAAAGAAGCTATCAGCGAACTGTGGGAGCGCCTGTGATGGAAAGAGAAGAGATCGGCAGCAGCCGCAATCCTTTGGTGAAAGAAGCGGCGGCGCTGAAATTGAAAAAAGAACGGCAGCGGCAGGGCCTCTATCTGGCCGAGGGCGTGCGGCAGACAGAGGAAGCGGTGGCGGCTGCGGCGGCCGAAAGGATCTTTTATGTGCCGGCAGCTTATGCAGAGCAGCCGCGGCTGGCGGCTCTTTTGGAAAAAGCGGCGGCTCAAAGGATCGAACTGATCCCTGTCAGCGAAGCAGTGCTGAAAAAGATCGCCGACGAAAAAACTCCTCAGCCGGTGATCGCTCTCTGTGCCATCAAAGAACCTTCCTTAGAAAAAATTTTTGCTCAAGGGAAGCCGGTGGCAGTGTTGGATGCGGTGGCCGACCCGGGCAACGTGGGCAGCATCTTGCGCACGGCAGCTGCGGCGGGAGCGGGGGGAGCCGTCCTCTTAGACGGTTGTGCCGATCTTTATGCACCGAAAACAGTGCGTTCGGCCATGGGGGCCCTCTATCATCTGCCCTGTGTCACCGGTGTGAAGGAAGAAGAATTGACCTCAGCCGCAGAAGAGGCTGGCTACGAATTGGCGGCCTGCGTGCCCCAAGGGGGCAGAAATTTGTATAAGTCGGACCTGCGGGGCCGTTTGACTTTCATTTTTGGCAACGAAGCGAACGGAGTGAGGCCTTCTCTTGCGGCACGAGCAGAGGAGCGCCTTTGCATCCCCATGCCCGGCCGCAGCGAATCATTGAACGTGGCCGCAGCGGCGGCGGTGGTGCTTTTCGAAGCGGTGCGGCAGCGGGAAAGGTAGGCAACTATGGACGAGGGCTATGCCGATCTTCACATGCACAGCAGTTTTTCCGACGGAGCAGAAACACCGGCCGCTTTGGTAAAAACTTGCGGAAAATTGGGCCTTAGGGCCATGGCCATCACCGATCACGACAGCGTGGCCGGCTTGGACGAAGCCTTCGCAGCTGCAGCCAGCTATCCCCGTTTGCTTTTGCTGCCGGGCTTAGAGCTGGACACGAAATGGCGGGGCCGTTCGGTCCACGTCCTCGGCTATCACATCGACAGAAAAAACAAATATTTGCTGGAAGTTTTGGCCGAACAGCGAAGAGGCCGAGAGAAACGACTGGGGCTGATGCTGGCGAAACTGGCAGACTTGGGCCTGCCCCTCACCGCTCGGGAGTGTTATCCTTCTGCCGCCTTCGGCGAGCACAAGGCCGTGGGCCGGCCCCATTTGGCTCGGGCCATGGTGGCTAAAGGCTACGTTTCTTCCGTAGAAGAAGCCTTCGATCGTTATTTGGCCGCAGGCAAGCCCGCTTATGCGGAGATCGAGAAGCTGACGCCGAAGGAAGGGGTGGCTCTCGTCCATGCGGCGGGAGGAGCGGCAGTTTTGGCTCATCCGGGAGAGCTGCCGACGCTGCAGCTGGCGGAAGAATTGCTGACGGGCGAGACGGCGGCGGGCTTTGACGGCATCGAAGTCTATCACCCCAACAACGTCGGCTGCATGGCCAAGTGGCAGCAGGCCGCAAAAAATTTTCATCTCTTGGTGAGCGGCGGCAGCGATTATCACGGCATCAAAGGAAAAACACCAGAGCATTTGGGAGAATGGCTGGTGCCCATCTCTTTCGTGAGAGAGTTGCTGGAGTGGCATAAATAAAAAAAGGAGCTTTTCGACGTATATATTTAACGAGAGGCCGCAAGAGCGGCCTTTTTTCTTTTGACTTTGGCGCTCCTCTCTTTTTCTTTCGGCTCAAAGCTTTTTTGCCCCGGGGCCGCAGGCGCGGGTCTTTCTTTTTATTAAAGAAGAAAAAATAATTTAGCATTAAAGCGGAGCACGTGAGCGCAGAGAAGCGTTGCTTCGGTTTTTGCTTTATTCGAAAGATCTTCGCGATTTTTTAAAAGATCAAGACTGCGCCGAAGTACTTCGGAAGCTTGACAGAGCAAAGAAAATTTCAAAAAAATTTGCGGCGGGCACAGTCGCCGAAGTATTTTGGCACAGGAGGAAGGGAGAGGTACAGGGGCTTGTCAAAGAAAAAAGTTGCCGTTATAATAAAATCATAATTTTTTAAAAGAAAGAAGGTGACGGCAAATGCAGGCGATCTTCGTCAAGGGTCAAAGGCCTCTGACCTGCGGCCTCCGCCTTTTGACCTGCGCCGCTGTCTTTACGTTTGTTTTCTCATCATTCGAAGTCCTCGCCGCCGCAAACGGTGCTCTTCCTCCTCGACCCCTGCGGGCGGCGGCTCCCATAGAGCCGTCTCACGTCGATCCCTTTGCTCCTCCGCCTCAATTGGCGGCGCCTCACACTTTGGAGCAAGGGCCTTCGCCTTTCGAAGAACAGATTAGCCTCACGCTGCCCCTCAGTTTTTTGCCTGCCGCCGACGCTCTCGAGGTGCTGAAAGAGCAGGTGAAGGGCCGCCTCAGCGCCGATCCTTTCGGCAACGCTCTTCTTTTTCGCGGCAGCGAGGAGGAAGGAGAGAGGCTGCGGCGATTGTTGAAAGCCATGGATAAAGCGGGCCGGCAGATCACTTTGGAAGCGAAATTGCTGGCGGTAAGTTTGGACGACACAGCCTCCGTCGGCGTCAATTGGGCCTGGGACAACATCCCCCGCCGGGGCGAGAGAAATTCTAACGATGCCAACGACAGCGACAGCAGTTTGAATTACGACGGCAATTTCAAATTTTACCGAGGCTATGCTTTTCGCTTTCAGGCCACGCTCAACGCTTTGATCGCCAAAGGCAAGGCCAAGATTTTGGCTACGCCCCGCCTCGTCGCTTTGCCGGGCCGGCAGGCCTCCATCTTCATCGGCGATCACATCCCGGTGCAGACGGAGAAACACGACAGCAGCGGCACCTACACTTCCACCGATTATATCGACGCCGGCATCAAGCTGCAGTACACTCCCATCGTCAGCAGCGACGGCAGTTTGGTGACCGCCGCCGTCCACACAGAAGTGAGCACCCCCACTTTGGTGAGCGAGATCAAAAATTACAAGGTGACCAGCCGCACCGCCGACACTTGGGTGAGGCTGAAGAACGGTGAGACCCTCATCATCGGCGGCCTCATCGGCGAAGAAGAACAGAAAAACTGGCAGAAGGTGCCTTTTTTGGGATACCTGCCCCTTTTAGGCGCCCTCTTTCGCAGCAAACATCGAGAGAAGACCCGCACCGAAGTCATTCTCTTGCTGACTCCTCACGTGACCGAGGCAGGGGCGTCCCCGGACATTTACAAAAAAGAAGAGGAGCTTTCGGCTCTGGTGGACAAAGATGACTGACGGCTATGCGGCCCGGCTCTTAAACGAGATCGTGGCCGCCGCTCTAGAGAGAGAAGCCAGCGACATCCATTTGGAAAACGGTCCGGGAGGAGGCAGGGTACGGCTGCGCATCGACGGTCATCTGCAGATATGGGCGAGAAAAGAGCCGTTGAATCTGGCGGTGCTCCTCACCCGTTTAAAATTGCTGGCGGGGATGGATATAGGAGAACAGCGGCTGCCTCAAGACGGCCGGCTCAGCTATCAACTGGGGAGCAGACAGTTGGAATTGCGGCTGGCCACACTGCCCACGGTGGAGGGAGAGAAACTGGCCATCCGCATCTTGGAGAGCAGGCGGGGGCTGCTGCCCTTGGAGCAGTTGGGCTTCGGCGAAGAAAATCTGCGGCTCTACCGCAGTCTCTATCGCGCGCCTAACGGGTTGGTGCTCCTCAGCGGCCCCACCGGCAGCGGCAAGACCACGACTCTATACGCTACGCTGCAAGAATTGAACGAGGTAGGCAAAAACATCATCACTTTGGAAGACCCCGTCGAATATCGTTTGCCGGGGATCAATCAGGTGGCGATCAATCCCCGGGCCGGGCTCACTTTCGCCGCAGGTCTGCGGGCGCTGGTCCGGCAGGACCCGGACATCATCATGGTGGGCGAGATCAGAGACGGAGAGACGGCGGCCATGGCCTTGGGGGCGGCCCTCACCGGCCGGTTGGTCCTCAGCACCATCCACACCAACAGCGCCGCCGCCTCCGTGAGCCGCCTTTTGGAAATGGGAGCAGAGCCTTTTTTGGTGGCCGCCACTTTGCGGGGGGCAATAGCTCAGCGTTTGGTGCGCAAGCTTTGTCCTCGCTGTAAAAAATTCGCTCCCGCCGACGAAGCGGAGGCCGCTTACTGCGGCTGTCCCGTCGGCACGCCTCTGCCTCGAGCCGTCGGTTGCGCCGCCTGCGGCGGCAGCGGCTACAAAGGCCGCCTCGCTCTGCAGGAAGTTTTGCCGGTGAGAGGAGAGCTGAGCCGTCTCATCCTGCGTAAAAACAGCAGCGACTTAGAGAAAGAGGCGGCACTCTGCGGGGGGAGCCTCTACGCCGACGGCCTGAACAAAGTGAGGGCGGGGCTGACCACGGCGGAAGAAGTGCTGAGCACCGTGGAGCGGCCACCGGTCCTCGCAAAATTTTGAGCCGATGTTCAACAAGGCAAGCTAAAATAAAAAAGCACGCCCAAAAATTCTTTGGTTCGATGCTCGACAACGTAAGCTGAAAAAGCACGCTCTAAAATTCATTGCAAAAAGATCGCAGTGAATATAAATGCCAAAAGGACCGCAGTGTACGAAAAAGATCGCAAGAGAGAAAACACAAACTCTTTCGTAAAAACTTGCGACGAGTTCGGCGCCGCAGTCTGAAAAGATCAAAAATATTTTGACCGGTTCCTCGCAAGAAATTTAGCCGCATTCTCAGCCGTCCGTTCTCGTTAAAAGCTTGCAAATATAAAGGACTGTGTTATAATGAAGCCAAAGCTACCTTTGGGGCGTGGAGAATTTCCACACCGGCGGTGACAGTCCGCAAGCCCGGGGCAGCACTCTCGCTGTCTATCTTTCACGAAAGAAGACGAGCCGATGAGAGGGCGGCAGGGCAAGACTCGGTGCAACTCCGAGACCGACAGTACAGTCTGGATGGGAAAAGGTGCTTAGGGTCGAGGGTCTCACTCGAGGGATCTTCGCCCGAAGCTTTTACCTCTTGAAGCCCTTGCGCAAAGGCAGCAGCCAAACGGCGCCCGGGGCGGGCAGGAGGTTTTTTCTTTTTGCCGACGCCTGCTTTCGGGCAGAGGATGTGAAAAGATGCAAGACAGAGATTACATGGAACTGGCCCTGCGGGAAGCGGCCAAAGCAGCGGGCTATACCAGCCCCAATCCTTTGGTGGGCTGTGTCATCGTCAGTCCCAAAGGAGAGATCGTGGGCACCGGTTATCATCATAAAGCGGGAGAAGCTCACGCCGAAGTGAACGCTCTGGCGGCGGCCGGCGCTGCAGCAAAAGGGGCTACGGCCTACGTCACCTTGGAGCCCTGCTCACACTACGGCCGCACCGGTCCCTGTTGCCGTGCTCTGGCAGCGGCCGGCATCAAAAAAGTTGTGGCGGCCATGGTTGATCCCAATCCTAAAGTGGCGGGGCAAGGCTTCGCTTATTTGCGAGAGCGGGGGATCGAAACTGAAGTGGGCCTTTGCGCAGAAGAAGCTGCCAAACAAAACGAAATTTTTCTCACATGGATCGAGAAGGGACGGCCCTTCATCAGTTTGAAATATGCCATGACTTTAGACGGCAAGCTGGCGGCGGCCGGCGGCGACAGCAAATGGATCACCGGGCCCGAGGCCCGCAGCTTCGCCCACAAGCTGCGCCATCTCCACGATGCGGTGCTGGTGGGAGCAGGCACGGTGCTGGCCGACGACCCTCAATTGACCTGCCGTCTGTTCGAAGGAAAAGATCCTCTGCGGATAGTGCTGGACAGCCGGCTGCGCACGCCGCTTCACGCCAAGGTGCTGAACGGAGAGGCCCCCACTTTGCTGGTGTGCTCTCCCGCTGCGGCGGCAGCCAAAGGAGCGGCCTATCTTCGGCTCCCTCAAGTGGAGCTTTTGCCCTTGGAAGAAAGGGACGGTCGGCTGCCTTTGCCGAAACTTTTGGAAATTTTGGGGCAGCGGCGCTACACGTCTCTTTTGGTAGAAGGAGGCAGCGAAGTTTTGGGCTCCTTTTTCGATGCCGGCTTGGTCGATCGCTGCTGGGCCTTCATCGCACCTAAATTGTGCGGCGGCAGCGAAGCCTTGAGCCCTCTGGGAGGCAGAGGAGCAAAGCTCATGAAAGAAGCTCGGCCGCTTTATGATGCAGAAACGAAAAAATTGGGGACCGATCTTTTGATCACCGGGCGTGTCACACAGAGGAAGGCAGGTGAGAAAACATGTTCACCGGGCTGATAGCGGAACTGGGGACAGTGCGTCACTTGGTGCGGCAGGGACCGTCCTATCATTTGACGGTGGCCGCAAAAAAGATCGCGCCTTTGCAGTTGGGCGACAGTGTGGCCGTCAACGGCGTTTGCCTGACGGTGGTGGCCTTGGATGATGGGGCCTTCACCGCCGATGTGATGCCGGAATCGGCCCGTCTCACCAACATCGGTCTTCTTGCTCCCGGCGACAAAGTCAATTTGGAGCGGCCCCTGCGTTTGAGCGACCGCTTGGACGGCCATCTGGTCAGCGGCCACGTGGAGGGGACGGGGCGGATCGTCCAAGTGAGCCCTGAGGGAGTAGCCAAGATATTCACCGTTTCCTCCGCCCCTGAACTTTTACGTTACATCATCTCCAAAGGCAGCGTGGCGCTGGACGGCATCAGCCTGACAGTGACGGAGGTCTCGTCGACCTCTTTCAGCGTGGGCGTCATACCTCACACTGCGGCCGAGACCACTTTGGGGTTCAAAAGCTGCGGCGCCGTGGTAAATATCGAGACCGATCTCATCGGCAAATATGTGGAGCATTTTTTGCGGCAGCCCATGGGAGAGCAGCCTCCCGTTTTCAAAAAAAGGGCCGGGCTCGGCATGGAAGAGTTGGCGGCCAACGGTTTTCTTTAAAAAGCAGAAAGGGAAGGAGAGAACATGGAAAAATTCAAGTACAATACCATACCGGAAGCCATTGCCGCCGTCAAGGCGGGGCAGCTGGTGCTGGTTACAGACGACGAAGACAGAGAGAACGAGGGAGATCTGATAATGGCTGCGTCTCTCTGCACTCCCGCTGCCATCAATTTTATGGCCAAAGAAGCTAGGGGGCTGATCTGCATGCCGGCTGCCGGCAGCGTCATGGACAAGCTGCAGTTCGGGGCCATGGTCAGCATCAACACCGATAATCACGAAACTGCCTTCTCCGTTTCCGTGGATCACAAAGATACAACTACCGGTATCTCCGCTTACGAGCGGGCTTACACTATGCAAAAATGTGCGGAAGAAGGAGCACAGCCTTCCGATTTTCGGCGGCCGGGCCATGTTTTTCCTCTGCGGGCCCGAGACGGAGGCGTGTTGGTGCGAACCGGCCACACCGAGGCCACCGTGGATCTGTGCAGGTTGGCAGGTCTGCCGCCTGTGGGCATCTGCTGCGAGATCATGAAGGACGACGGGCACATGGCCCGCACTCCCGATCTGATCGAATTCGCTCAAAAGCATGGGCTGGTCTTCATCACTGTGGCGGACCTCATCGCCTACCGCAAAGACCGGGAGACTTTGATCCACCGGGTGGCAGAGGCAGACCTGCCGTCCAAGTTCGGCAACTTCCGCATCATCGCCTACGAAAACGATCTGGACCGGCGCTGTCATGTGGCCATCGTGAAAGGAGACGTGCGGGGGAAGAAGAACGTGCTGGTGCGTGTCCATTCCCAGTGCCTCACCGGCGACGCCTTCGGCAGTCTGCGCTGCGACTGCGGCGATCAGTTGGCCACGGCCCTGCGGATGATCGAGAAGGAAGGCCTGGGGGCGGTGGTCTACATGCGGCAGGAAGGCAGGGGCATAGGCTTGGCCAACAAGATCAGAGCCTACGCTTTGCAGGATGAAGGCCTCGATACGGTGGAAGCAAATGTGCGGTTGGGCTTTGCCCCCGATCTGCGGGACTACGGCTTGGGGGCGCAGATCCTCACCGACCTAGGCCTCACCAGCATCCGTTTGATGACTAACAATCCGGCCAAACGGGCGGGGCTGGACGGCCACGGCATCACTATCACCGAGTGTGTCCCCATCATCATGGAGGCCAATCCCTATAACGAGCATTATTTGGATGTGAAGGAAGAAAAGATGGGGCATCGGCTCCATCCCTGTAAAAACTGCCGTTGAGCAGAAGGAGGTCATAATATGCGTATCGTGAAAGGAAATTTAACGGCTAAAGGTCTGAAGGTGGCCATCGTAGTGGCCCGCTTCAACGAATTCATCAGCAGCAAATTGCTGAGCGGTGCTCTGGATTGTTTGGAGCGGCACGAGGCGAAGCCGGACAACATCACCGTTGTTTGGGTGCCTGGAGCCTTCGAAGTGCCGGTGACGGCCAAAAATCTGGCGGCAAGCGGCAAGTATGACGGCATCATTTGCCTTGGCGCGGTGATCAGAGGGGCCACGCCTCACTTCGATTACGTGTGCGCCGAAGCATCCAAGGGCATAGCTCAGGTCAGCCTCGAATACAAATTGCCGGTAGCCTTCGGCATCCTCACCACTGAGAATATCCAACAGGCAGTGGAAAGAGCAGGGACCAAGGCCGGCAATAAAGGCACCGACTGCGCCATGGCTGTGATGGAGATGGCGGACCTCTTCAAACAGCTGTAAAAAGATTTTCGAGGGGAAAGCAAAAAAATATGGAAGATCTTTTATTGAAGGCCACCGCCGAAGGAGTGCGCATCTACACGCTTCGGTCCACGCAGCTGACGGAAGAAGCGGCGAAATTGCACGGTTGCTCTCATCTGGCTGCGGCGGCTCTGGGACGGTTGCTGGGAGGCGCCTTGCTTCTCGGGGCGACGATGAAAGAAGCGGAGCGGCTCAGCATCCGCATCAAGGGCGACGGACCTCTCGGTGTTTTGCAAGCCGAGGCTCGGGGGCCCTTCGTCAGAGGTTTCGTAGAAAACCCCGATGCCTTTTTGCCATTGAAAGACGGCAAATTAGATGTAGGGAAAGGCGTGGGGGCTGGGCAGCTCAGCGTCACCCGTTATGCTGCGGGCGGGACCTCCTTCACCGGTCATTGCGAATTGGAAAACGGCGAGATCGCCGCCGACCTCACCCGCTATCTTTATGTTTCCGAGCAGACTCCGTCCAGTGTGGCCTTGGGCGTGTTGGTGAGCAAAGAAGGGGAAGTACGGGCGGCCGGAGGTTTCTTCGTGCAGGCCTTGCCCGACTGCGACGAAGAAGTTTTGAAAAAACTTGAGCACAACGTCACTTATCTGCCTTACGTCACTCAATTGTTGGAACTGGGCTACGGGCCGAAAGAACTGCTAAAAGTTTTGACCAAAGGTTTGGACTGTCACATTTTGGAAAGCTATCCCGTAAGTTTCAAGTGCGACTGCAGCAGAGAAAAGATGACCGTCATGCTGGCCACTCTCGGCGAAGATGACCTGCGGCATTTGGCCGAAGAGAAAGAGACAGAGGTGCAGTGCCAGTTCTGCAGCCGCCGCTATATTTTCGGCGCAGAGGAGTTGCTGGAGATTTTAGAGAACAAATAGTTCGAAATAACTTGACAAGCAAACAAAGCGTTTGTATAATTTTAGCAGAGCCCCGCGAAAAGGAGGAGGTAAGGATGGAAACTGATAAGACGGATAAACGCAAAGCCATAGAAATGGCCATGCGGCAAATAGAGAAGGACTTCGGCAAGGGGTCCATCATGCGCTTGGGAGAGGGCTCCAACAAATTGAATTTGGAGGTCATCCCTACCGGCGCCCTCAGTTTGGACATAGCCTTGGGTGTGGGAGGCATACCCAGAGGCAGAGTAACGGAGATCTACGGACCGGAATCTTCTGGCAAGACCACCGTGGCCTTGCACATGATAGCCGAGGCTCAGAAGTTGGGCGGTTATGCTGCCTTCATTGATGCCGAACACGCACTGGATCCGGAATATGCCCGCCGTCTCGGTGTGGACGTGGATAATCTGCTGATCAGTCAGCCGGACAACGGCGAGCAGGCGTTGGAGATCGCCGACGCTTTGGTGCGCAGCGGCGCCATCGATATCATCGTCATCGACTCCGTAGCGGCGTTGGTGCCCAAGGCCGAGATCGAAGGGGATATGGGAGACAGTCATGTAGGTCTTCACGCTCGTTTGATGAGCCAGGCCCTGCGCAAACTCACCGGCCTTATCGCCAAGAGCAAGTGCGCCACCGTCTTCATCAATCAGATCCGCGAGAAAGTGGGCGTGATGTTCGGCAACCCCGAGACTACCACCGGCGGCCGTGCTTTGAAATTTTATGCCACAGTTCGCATCGATATCCGACGGACCGATGTGTTGAAGAACGGCAACGACATCATAGGCTCGCGCACTCGGGCCAAAGTAGTGAAGAACAAAGTAGCCCCTCCCTTCAGATCGGCAGAGTTCGATATCATGTACGGCAAGGGCATCTCTCATGAGGGCTGTCTGGTAGATCTGGGCACGTCTTTGGATATTTTGGCGAAGAGCGGCGCCTGGTATTCCTATGAGGGCGCCCGTTTGGGGCAAGGCCGGGAAAAAGTAAAAGAATATTTGGAAAACAATAAAGAAGTGGCCGATAAGATAGAAGCGGCCATCCGAGCCAGGACCATCAGTACTCAGGAAGCTCCTGCCGTCGACGAAGGCGGCGAAGATGTGCTGGGTGCGGCTCAGTTCCGAGATGATGAAATATAAAACGGGGCCGCAACGGCCTTTAGCTGAAGCTTCAGGGCAAGAAGTCTACGATTGTGCCCTGAAGCTTCTTTCGCAACGTGCCTATTCCGGCGGTCTTTTGGCTCTGCGTTTGCGGCAGCGAGGCGCCGAAAAAGATACGGCCGACGAAGCCGTTGCTCGTTTGACTGCAGCCGGGCTTCTGAACGACGAAGCTTACGCCCGACGGCTTTTTGAATTGTGGCAGAGCAAAGGGAGCAGCGGCCGGGCGGCCTTGGCTGCGGAGTTGAAACGCAAACTGATCCCCTCTCACATCGCCGAAAAAATATTGGACTCAGTGTCTGCCGAGTCGGAGCAAGAAGCGGCGGCCAAAGCGTTGGCAGTCTTTTGGCGGCGGGAAGCAAAAAAAATACAGACTATCGAAGCTTTGCCTGGGGGGCAGGAGCGAAGCGTTCTTTTGCAAAAGCTGGCGGCGGCGGCCGGGCGCTATCTGGTGGCCCGAGGGTTTAAGAGCGAGGCCATGGCCTTGGTGTGGGATAAATTGGGAGAAGTGTCTGATTTTCGGCCTTTATGATCGCAACACGGCCTTGCACAAAAAAAATCAAAAGAAAAAACGACGGCTCTTTTTTCAGCAGTTCGCTTCGAAAAAATTTTATCGTCAGCGATGAGCATGACAGCTTCGAGGCGGACGAAAAAATTTTCTTCGGTGTTTGCATGGAGCTCGCGTTGAAGAAGGTCCCTTCGAAATTCGACGGGGCCTTCTCCTTTTTCTTGACAAACAATGAATGTTTATTTAAAATGTATGTAGCTGACAGCGTCTGGACAGCTCCGCGGGAGGCAGACGGCCGGAACGGCGGCCGCAGGTTTTTCGCCTCGGACGAGCCCTGTTTCTGGATTTCTAATAGATTATTCTTTTAATATAGATATAAATTAACAGAGTAATGACTTTTTAGATTCATCGAAAGAAGTACGGGCGACAGGCGCATCAGTGCGTCTGTTTTTAATTTTGCGGAAAGATCGCGCATAAGCATATCAGGAGGTGAGCAATATTTTAGAACTTATCATCGTTGCTGTGGTAGTGGCGGTAGTTGGCGTGATCGCCGGCTATTTTGCCCGCAAGAATATAGCGGAAAACAAAATAGGAGCAGCCGAAGAGAGAGCTTTGGGCATCATCGAGGCAGCCGAGCGCAGAGGCGAAGAGCGGCGTAAAGAGATGCTGATGGAGGCCAAAGAGGAGATCCATCGTCAGCGCTCCGAAATGGAGAAAGAGAACAAAGATCGGCGCAGCGATCTGCAGCGGCAGGAACGGCGACTGCAGCAAAAGGAAGAAAATCTGGATCGCAAGATCGAGAGCTTCGAGCGCAAAGAAGAAAAACTGGTGGCCAAGGAGCAAAAGCTCAACGCCACTCAGGAGAAGGCCGATGCTTTGCTGGCACAAAAGCAGGTAGAACTGGAACGGGTCAGCGGGCTCAGCAGAGAGGAGGCCAAAGCGGAACTTTTGGCTTCCTTGGAAGACGAAGTGAAGCGGGATGCCGCCGTCATGGTGAAAAATTTGGAGCAGCAGGCCAAGGACGAGGCCGACAACAAGGCGAGGGAGATCATTTCTCTGGCCATCCAGCGTTGCGCTGCCGATCAGGTGGCGGAGACTACAGTCTCTGTGGTGAGTCTGCCCAACGACGAAATGAAGGGGCGCATCATCGGCAGAGAGGGACGCAATATTCGCACTCTGGAAACTTTGACCGGCATCGATCTCATCATCGACGACACGCCTGAAGCGGTGATCATTTCCGGCTTTGATCCCGTGCGCCGGGAAGTGGCCCGCATCGCTTTGGAAAAATTGATCAGCGACAGCCGCATCCATCCTTCCCGTATCGAAGAGATGGTGGAGAAAGCACAAAAGGAAGTGGAGCAACGGATCAAGGAAGCCGGAGAACAGGCTACCTTCAAACTGGGCGTCCACGGTCTGCATCCGGAAGTGGTCAAACTTCTGGGGCGGTTGCGCTACCGTACCAGCTATGGGCAAAATGTGCTGAATCATTCCATTGAAGTGGCCAGCTTAGCCGGGACCATGGCCAGCGAGCTGGGAGTAGATGTAGCTTTGGCTAAACGGGCCGGGTTGCTCCACGATATCGGCAAGGCTATCGATCACGAAATGGAAGGCTCCCATGTAGAACTTGGTGCCGAGATAGCGAAAAAATTCCGGGAATCCGAGCCGGTGATCAATGCCATCGCCGCTCATCACGGAGACTGCGAGCCTAAGAGCGTGGAAGCTGTGCTGGTGAGCGCCGCCGATGCGGTGAGCGCTGCCCGCCCCGGCGCCAGAAGAGAAACTCTGGAAAGTTATCTGAAACGGCTGACCCGTTTGGAAGAGATATCCGAGTCTTTCGAGGGCGTGGACAAGTGCTATGCCGTGCAGGCCGGCAGAGAGATCCGCATCATGGTGAAACCGGAAGTGATAGACGACGCTTCTGCCGTGCTTTTGGCCAGAGACATAGCCAAGAAGATCGAGAGCGAAATGGAATACCCCGGCCAGATCAAAGTGGTGATCATCAGAGAGACCAGAGCGGTGGATTACGCCAAATAACGATTTTGCAGCCAAGTCGGCGGCGGGCACGTGCCTGCCGCCGCTTTTTTTGTTTTTTGCAGGCTCAATCTGCGGGCAAAACCCTGTATATAGAAGGAAATTTTCTTTTAAACAGAGAATATCAACAGTTATGAAAAAACAAGAGCCGAGCCCGGGGGCGTCGGCCGGAGGGGAAGGGTCGAGCTTATGCCTTATGTTATCGTCTTAGCTGTCCTCAGCATCGCCGTGGCTCTCTTTGCCATCCAAAATGCGGTAGGCGTTACCCTCAACTTTATGATGTTTACTTTTGAAAGTTCTCTGGTCCTGGTGATCTTGGGAAGTTTCACCGCCGGTCTTTTGGTAGGGGCTGGTTTCATGCTGGGCATGAAGGCCCGGCACTTTTTCGCTCAACGCCGTCAAAATGAAGAAATGTTCAAATTGGAGGCAGAGGTGAAACGGTATAAAGCCGGGGTCGAAGAACTCCAAAAAGAGAAAGAGCGACTGGAGCAGGCGTTGGCCGAGCAAAAAGAGCAGTCTGCTCCTCAAGAACAAAAGCAAGAAACTGCGGGAGCTGCTCAATGATCCTGCGGGAAAAGATCTGGGATGTTCTTTCTTACGACAGAGAAAAAGCGGCGCAGCTGGCGGCGGAACTGAACACTTCTCCTCTGGTGACCGGTCTCCTTTTAGAGCGAGGTTTGAACGGCAAAGCGGAGATGGCCGACTTTCTCTACGGCAGCCGGCAACCCTTTCACGACCCTTTTTTGATGAAGGGAATGGCTGAGGCTGCCCGGCGTTTGATTGTTGCGTTGGAGAAAGGAGAGAAGATCACCGTCTACGGTGACTACGATGTGGACGGCATCACCGCCACCTCTCTGCTTTATCTTTACCTTACGGAGCGAGGTGGCAAAGTCGACACCTATATACCTTCGCGGCACAGCGAAGGTTACGGCCTGAACGCGGAAGCTTTGCAAAACATCGCAGAGCGGGGCACTGCTCTTCTCTTGACGGTGGATTGCGGCATCAGCTGCTTTCATGAAGTGGAGCAGGCCCCGAAAAATTTGGATATCATCATCACCGACCACCACACGGTGCCCCCTCTGCTGCCGCCGGCGTTGTCAGTGATCAATCCCAAGCAGCCCCGTTGTCCTTATCCTTTTAAAGAACTGAGCGGCGTGGGGCTGGCCTTCAAACTCTGCCAAGCTTTAGAAAAACAGAGAGGCAAAGATCATGCGGCTTTCGAAAAATATACGGAGCTGGCGGCCTTAGGCACGGTGGCGGATATCGTGCCGCTGCAAGGGGAGAACAGAGAGTTGGTGCGGCGAGGCTTAAAAGCCATGGCGAGCACCGAGCTCATCGGGTTGAAAGCCCTTATGGCAGTCAGCGGCTGCCCGGACAGAGACATCACCGCCGAGCACATCTCTTTTGTGTTGGCGCCCAGGATCAACGCAGTAGGCCGTTTGGAGGAAGCGCAGCGAGCGGTGGATCTCTTGACCAGCCGGGACAGAGCTGAGGCTGAGGAGATCGCTGCCGAACTGAATGCAGAAAATGCTCAGCGGCAAAATATCAGCCGCAGCATCCAAATAGAGGCCGAGGAATTGCTGGCTAAACAGGAAAAGGTAGAGACCGCCATCATTTTGGCCTCCGAAGAGTGGCACAGCGGTGTCATCGGCATCGTCGCCTCTCATTTGGCGGATAAATATCATTTGCCCACTCTTCTCTTCAATATAAAGGACGGAGTGGCCAAGGGCAGTTGTCGCAGCATCCCCGCTCTCGACCTTTATCGGGCCATCGCGGCGGAAAAAGATCTGCTCACCCAATTAGGAGGGCATCATCAGGCGGCGGGACTGACTCTGCCTCTGGCCAATTTGAAAGAGTTCAAGCGGCGCTTTCTGGCTTATGTAAAAAATGAACTGAAGCCGGAAGACTACCTGCCGCATCAAACAGTAGATTGCCTTTTGGGTCCCGAAGACGAGATCACGGTGCGGGATCTGGATGCTTTGACGCTCTTGGAACCCTGCGGCTGCGGCAACCCTACCCCGATCTTTGCTTTCGATGAAGCCGAGTTTTTGTATCCCAAGGCCATGGGCAGAGACGGCAACCACTTGAAGGTGCAAGTGCGCAAAGGCAAGCGCAGTTACGACGGTGTGATGTGGAACCGAGGCGACTTGGCCGGGTTGCTCGGCGACAATCCTCTCGGGGCCGTAGCCTTCGAACCTCATAAAGACGAGTGGCAGGGGACCGTGAAAGTACAACTGCAGCTGCTGGCCGTAAAATTTCCTCTGACGATCTATGATTTGCGAAGGCGCCCGGAGAGCAAAGAAAAGCTGTTGCGGCAACTTTGTCGCGAAGCAAATGGGGCCACGGTGCTGTTGAGAGAGCCGACGACGGCAGCATTGGGCCCGGGCACGCGGGTACAAAACTACGAAGAGCTGCAACCCAACCTTTGGGATAGCACTCTGGTGCTCTACGATGTGCCGCCTTTCTCTTTTGCGGTTCTTCGCAACAGCTTAACTTGCAAACAACGGCAAGTGGTGCTCCTTTATAAAGAAGAAGATTGCAAACGAATTTGGGAAGAAACAGTCCGGCTCTGTCCCACTCGCAACGAGTTGGTAGCTGCCTACAAAGGTTTGCGAAAAATTTTGCAAGAAAGAGAGCTTTCGTTTGAAGCGGCGGTCGCTGTGTACAGCCCTGCGGCTCTGGCCGTCTTTAAAGAATTGGGATTGGTGGCGGAAGCCGAAGGTAGGCTGAAACTGGCCTCGACAGAAAAACGGGAGTTGGAAAATTCCGCTCTTTATCGCGAAGGACTAAAGCGGCGGCAAAAAGCAGCCGCCATATTAAAAGAAGTATGGGAGGGCAGCACCCGAGAATTGAGCAAGGGTCGAACCTTGCACGGGAAGTGTGATCATGCCTAATGCGGCTGTAGTGCGCAGTATAGAAGATTTTTACAAGATCGCAGACGAATACCTGTCGCCTCAACAGGTGGCTTTCGTGCGCTCTGCTTATGAATTGGCGGCGCAGGCTCATGCGGTGCAGGTGCGTAAGTCGGGGGAGCCCTACATCATCCACCCTATAGGCGTGGCCGGCATTTTGGCCAGCCTCAAATTGGACGATAAAACTTTGGCTGCGGCCTTCCTTCACGATGTGGTGGAAGACACCGATTATACGCTCGACGATATAAAGCAACGCTTCGGCGCCGATGTGGCCAATTTGGTGGACGGTGTCACCAAGTTGGGAAAGATCGCCTACGTATCCAAAGAAGACAGGCAGATCGAAAGTTACCGCAAAATGTTTTTGGCCATGGCCAGAGACATCAGGGTGGTAATGATCAAACTGGCGGATCGGCTCCACAACATGCGGACCATGAGCTACATGCCCGCTCATAAACAGCAGTCTATTTCGCGGGAGACCCTGGAGATTTATGCTCCTCTGGCTCATCGTTTGGGCATTTATGCCATCAAATGGGAATTGGAAGATCTGGCCTTCCGTTATTTGGAGCCGGAGCTCTATTACGAACTGGCGGAACAAGTGAAGGTACGGCGGGCTCAGCTGGAGAGCATGGTGAACGAGGCCATGGATACTCTGCGGCAGGCTCTGCAGGCTGCCAACATCAAGTGCGAGATACAGGGACGGCCCAAAAATTTTTACAGTCTGCACAAAAAAATGGTGCGGGACCACAAACAATTGGGAGAGATCTACGATCTGCTGGCCATTCGGGTGTTGGTGGATACGGTGAAAGACTGTTACGGAGCACTGGGCATCGTTCACAGTATGTGGCGGCCCATACCGGGCCGCTTCAAAGATTACGTGGCCGTGCCCAAGAGCAACATGTATCAGAGCCTTCACACCACGGTGCTGTCCGGGGCAGGGCAGCCTTTGGAGATACAGATACGCACTTTCGAGATGCACCGCATCAGCGAGTACGGTATCGCCGCTCATTGGCGTTATAAAGAAAGCGGCTCAAAACCGGCTCAGGGGGCCGACAAAGATTTCGACGCCAAACTCAGCTGGCTGCGGCAGCTTTTGGAATGGCATCGAGACATGAACGACAGCAGAGACTTCGTGGACTCGGTGAAGATGGATATCTTTGCCGATGAAGTTTTTGTCTTCACGCCTCGAGGCGATATCATCGACTTGCCGGTGAACAGTGTGCCCATCGATTTCGCTTACCGCATCCACACCGATGTGGGGAATCACTGTGTGGGCGCCAAGGTGAACGGACGCATCGTTCCTTTGGACCTGCCTTTGAGCAACGGCGACATCGTGGAAGTCATCACTTCCAAGCAGAGTTCCGGGCCCAGCAGAGACTGGATCAATATCTGCGGCTCCAGCGATACCCGCAACAAGATCCGCAGCTGGTTCAAAAAAGAACGGCGGGAAGAAAATATCGCCGAAGGCCGGGAGATGCTGGAGCGGGAAGTCAAACATCTCGGTTATAACAGCAAAGAATTGTGCACCGTCGAGCGCATGAAAGAAGTGGCCGAGAAGCTGCGGCTGGATACTGAAGACAATTTGCTGGCGGCTTTGGGTTACGGCGGCGTCGTTTTGAAGACGGTCATCACCAAACTCATAGAAAGTTACAAAGCCGCACAGCAAAGAGAACAAACAAAAAATCTTTCGGAGATCTTGGCGGAACTGAAACCCCGCAAGTCTAAGGCCAACGCCAGCCACGGCATCTTGGTGAAGGGAGAGGAAGGCATCCTTGTCAAGTTGGCTCGCTGCTGCAACCCCATCCCCGGCGATCCTGTGGTGGGCTACATCACCCGCGGCAGCGGCATCTCCGTGCATAGGGCCGACTGCCCCAACGTTTTGGGCAATAACGGCAACGACAGCGACCGCATGATAGAAGTATCGTGGGATGTGGGCCTCGATGCCGTTTACAAGGTGAACATCATCATCGACTCTCAAGACAGAACGGGTCTGATGAGCGATCTGATGAATATCGTCAGCGAAGCGAAGCTGAACATTTTCTCGTTGACTTGCCACACGGATAAGAACCGCCATGCCCATACCCACATGGGAGTGGACATCACCGGTCTTGAGCAATTGGAGTATGTGATGAACCGCATCCGCCGCATCAAGGGGATCTTCTCCGTAGAGCGGGAGTCCATAACGGGAGGCAAGAGCAGATGATAGCTTTGGTGCAGAGGGTGGACAGAGCGAAGGTCGAGGCAGACGGTGCTGTCTGCGGCGCCATCGAACGGGGCCTTTTGGTCCTTTTGGGAGTGAAAGCCGACGACGGCGAAGAAGACATCGCTTATGTGACGGACAAAGTGTGCGGCTTACGTATTTTTCCCGACGAACAGGGCAAACAGAACTTATCGGTGAAAGATGTGGGCGGCAAGCTGCTGATTGTTTCTCAGTTCACTTTATGCGGTGATGTACGCAAGGGCAAGCGGCCCAGCTTTGACAGCGCAGCTCGGCCGGAGATCGCAAAAGGATTTTATCTGGACTTCATTCGGCGCTGCCGAGAAAAGGGCTGCGAAGCAGCCACGGGGATCTTCGGGGCCCACATGCTGGTGGAGCTCACCAACAACGGACCGGTCACCATCATCATAGACAGCGCCGTAAAGACAAAAGGAGGCAAGAGCTAATGGAATTATATTCGCTGACGGTGGGCATGCTGGCCACCAACTGTTATGTTTTGGTCAATAAAGAAAAGAACGAAGCTATCGTGGTGGACCCGGGCGGCAGCCCCCGATCCATTCTGGAGTTTTTGCAAAGCATCGAGCCGGTGAAGGTAGTAGCCATTTTTCTCACACACAGCCACAGCGATCACATCTCTGCGTTGAACGATGTACGCAAGGCCACCGGCGCCGAAGTTTACATCAGCAGGGAAGATGCGCCGGATCTTCTGGATGCCAACGGCAATCTTTCTTTCTTCGTGGGCACCTCGGTGGAGTGCGAGGCTGCCGATAAATATTTCGAAGACGGCGCCGAAGTGGAAGCGGCCGGGTTCACTTTCAAAGTACTGGCTACCCCAGGCCACACCGAAGGCGGTGTTTGCCTTTACGATGCGGCAGACGACATCGCCTTCACCGGCGATACTATTTTCTGCGAATCCATCGGCCGCACCGATCTGCCCGGCGGCAGTTACCGGCAGATCATAAAGTCCATCAAAGAAAAGATCATGACTCTGCCCGACAAGGTGTGCCTGCTCCCCGGTCACGGGCCCAAAACTTCCGTGGGCTGGGAGAGAAAACGCAATCCTTTTTTGCAATAGATTTTTCTCAATGAACGATCATGTTTAAGTATTGGCCGCGCATCCGCACCTCCACAGCTTTTAAATTGGCGGTGACCGCCTTGGTGAGCATACTGCTCTACCAGACGGCGGCCTTTATGTTGCCCATTTTTCTCTCCGTCGGGCTGGCCTTCGTTCTCTATCCGTTGGTGAACCTCATCACCAAGCTCAAGGTGAGCCGCCGCTACTACGTCCATGTGGACCGCATCGTGGCCATCATTATGGCCATTATGGCCTTCTGCGCCCTTTTGGTGTTGGCAGTGGGCCTTATTTTGTTGCCTCTTTTCGGCCAGATCAACGAACTTTTTCAACGGATGCCCAGTTTAGCTGCCAAGGTTCATAGCGCCGATTGGGAAAATCTGATCCAATTCGGCGTAGGGAAGCTGCCTAGCAACTTCGACATGCTGTTGGATGATCTGATAAATTGGGGCATGGGCTTCATCGGCAGCGTCCTTCACAATCTGGTCCGCTCTTCCATAAACATCGTCAGCAATTTGGTGGGGCTGTTGATCGTGCCCTTTTTGACTTTTTATTTTCTCAAAGACTGGCGGGAGCTGCGGGCCATGCTCATCAACTTTTTCACCTACGAAGCTCAGCCTAAAGTAGCTCGGGTCGTCGACCGCATCGGCCTCACTCTTTCCGCCTACGTGAACGGCTTGGGCAAATGCGCTTTGATCAGCGGTTTTTGCATAACCTTGGGCACGGCTATCATCGGCATGGATTTTCCTCTGGTCTTGGGCTTTTGGGCCATCCTCGCAGAGACGGTGCCGGTGGTGGGGCCCATGCTGGGAGCGGTGCCGGCCATTTTTATCGCCTTCGGGCAAAGCAGCAGCATGGCCGTGCATGTGGCCCTCTTCTATTTGATCTATTATCAGATCGATGCCAACTTCATCATGCCCAAGATCATGGGTGAAAAGATCGATCTGCATCCGGTGATCATTCTCCTCAGCCTTTTGATCGGCGGCAAACTCTTCGGCATTTTGGGCATGATCTTTTCCGTGCCGGTGGCGGTGGTGTACCGAGTGCTGTATAAAGAATTGTGGCACGCCGGCGAGAGCGGCGAAAAAAATGCGGATTGAACCGCCGCAGGCTCACGCTTTTTTCTTCCGTCTTTTACAAAAGGAGCGAAGGAAAAACAGCTGCGGAAAAATTATTGAACAAGAGACAAAAAATGTGATAGAATTATTGAGTATGTGAAAGCGCTCGCAGCTCGCGCTTTTCGGCGAAGGTTGCGGTGTGCGGCGGCGAGTAAAAATTTTTCGACAGCGAAAATAATTTTCGACACTTTTTAGGATAGAGCCCGGGCTCGCAGCTCGGCAAGGAGGAACTTATGCTCACAGGTGCTCCCCGGGGTACCAAAGATCTTATGCCGGAGGAGAGCGGCTCCTGGCGTCATATAGAAGGTATAATGAAACGGGTGGCCGCAGCCTACGGTTACGGCGAGTTGCGTACGCCCGTCTTTGAGCACACCGAACTTTTTCAAAGAGGCATAGGCGACACCACCGACGTAGTGGAAAAAGAGATGTATACCTTCGAGGACAGAGGGAAGCGCAGTCTCACTCTGCGGCCGGAGAACACCGCCTCGGCTGTGCGGGCCTATGTGGAGCACAAAGTTTACGGGCAGGGGGGCACGGCCAGATATTTTTACATCGGGCCCATGTTTCGTTACGACAGACCTCAGGCCGGCCGCTACAGAGAATTTCATCAGTTCGGTTGCGAAGTGCTGGGCAGCGGCGGCCCCGAAGTTGATGCGGAGCTGATCCTTTTGGCCTTGCAGATCTTGCGGGAAGCGGGGCTGAAAGAGCTGACGCTGAAATTGAATTCCGTGGGCTGCCCCAAGTGCCGTCCCATCCTGCGGCAAAAGCTGAAAGATTTTTACGCTCCCAAATTGGAGCTGCTTTGCGAAGACTGCCGCAACCGTTACGAACGCAACCCGCTGCGTCTTTTAGATTGTAAGACCTGCGCTCCTCATCGCGAGGGCGCCCCGAATATTTTAGACTGTCTCTGCCCCGAGTGCCGCCGACATTTTGACGGCGTGCAAGAATTGTTACGGGCAGCATCCGTCGATTTTGTTTTGGACCCCACTCTGGTGCGGGGGCTGGACTATTACACCAAGACCGCTTTCGAAATACAGTACCCGCCCTTGGGCGCTCAAAGCGCAGTGGCCGGCGGCGGCCGCTACGACGGGTTGGTGGAAGAGATCGGCGGGCCCGCCACACCGGGCAGCGGTTTCGCCATGGGCATAGAGCGGCTCTATCTGGCCATGGAGAGCCAAGGACTTTTGCCGCAAGTTCAGCCTGTTTATCAAGTGTATGCTGCTGCGCAGGGCGATCAGTTCGGCCCGGCTTTCAAAACGGTGACGAAATTGAGGGCCGCTAACATCAAAACGGGGCTGGCCGAAGCAGGCCGCAGCATGAAGGCTCAGTTGAAGGCCGCCAATAAAGCAGGCGCCCGTTTGGTGCTGATCTTCGGCGAAGAGGAAGCCCAAAGAGGGCAGGTGGTCCTCAAAGATATGGTCACCGGCAGCCAAAGAGAGATCGCCGTTTCGACGGTAACAAATACATTACAAAGTATTTTACAAACAGAGGTGGAGCAAGATGAGCAATGCTAAACGCAGTCATCACTGCGGAGATCTGCGGCGGCAAGACGCCGGAGCGGCGGTGGTATTGTGTGGCTGGGTAGCTAAAAGAAGAGACCACGGCGGCCTGATCTTCATCGACATGAGAGACCGCAGCGGCATCGTGCAGGTGGTAGCCGACCCCGAGACCTCCGGCAGCAGCTTCAAGATCGCCGAGGACATCCGCAATGAGTATGTCATCAAAGTGCTGGGCAAAGTGCGGTTGCGGGACGAAGACACTATCAACGAAAACCTGTCGACGGGGGAAGTTGAAGTGGTGGCCTCCGAGATCCAAGTGCTGAACAAAGCCAAGACCCCTCCTTTCTACATTCAGGACGGCATCGACACCGACGAGAATTTACGGTTGAAATACCGCTATCTCGATCTGCGCCGCCCGGAGATGCAGAAGAACCTGATGCTGAGGCACAAGGTCGCTAAATTGATGCGCGACTATTTGGATGAGCACGGCTTCTTGGAGATAGAGACCCCCATGCTCACCAAGAGCACGCCCGAGGGGGCCAGAGATTATTTGGTGCCCAGCCGTGTGAACCCGGGCAAATTTTACGCATTGCCTCAATCTCCGCAAATTTTCAAACAGCTCCTCATGGTGGCCGGTTACGAGCGCTACTTCCAGATCGTCCGCTGCTTCAGAGACGAAGACCTGCGGGCGGATCGGCAGCCGGAGTTCACCCAGTTGGATATGGAGATGTCCTTCATGGACGTGGACGAGATCTTGACCCTCATCGAGGGCCTCATCGCCCATGTCTTTAAAGGAGCTTTGGGCAAAGAACTGCAGGTGCCTTTTGCCCGCATGACTTGGGACGAGGCCATGGACAAATACGGCAGCGATAAACCGGACCTGCGTTTTGCCATGCCTCTCTACGATGTAGGAGAAGCAGTGCGCGGTTGCGACTTCCAAGTATTCAACGCAGTGCTGGAGGCCGGCGGCCAAGTGAAATGCATCAACGTGAAGGGCGATGCCAACATACCCCGCCGCGAGTTGGACGGCTTGGTGAAATTCGTAGGCATTTACGGGGCCAAGGGCATGGCCTGGCTCCAATTCCCCGAAGAGGGCGGTGTGAAATCTTCCATCGCCAAATTCTTCGGGCCCGAGCACATCGAAGCGTTGAAAAAAGCAGCGGAGGTGGAGCCGGGCGACCTGCTGCTCTTCGTAGCCGACAGCAAGCGTTCCGTGGTGGCTCAGTCTTTGGGAGCTTTGCGTTTGGAGATGGCGAAGCGCCGCAAACTCATCGATCCCGACAAACTGGCCTTCACGTGGGTGGTCGACTTCCCCATGTTCGAATACAACGAAGAAGAAAAACGCTGGGACGCTATGCACCATCCCTTCACTTCTCCCAGAGAAGAAGACCTGCCTTTGCTGCTCACGGAGCCCGGGAAAGTTTATGCCAAAGCTTACGACATGGTGCTGAACGGCACGGAGATCGGCGGCGGTTCCATTCGTATCCATCGGCGTGATGTGCAGAAGGCCGTTTTCTCCGCCATCGGTCTCAGCGACGAGCAGGCGCAGGAAAAATTCGGCTTCATGATGAACGCCTTCGAATACGGTGCGCCTCCTCACGGCGGTCTGGCCTTCGGTCTCGATCGTTTGGTGATGATCATGGCTCAAAGAGATTCTATCAGAGACGTGATCGCTTTCCCGAAGACGCAAAGCGCTGCCTGCCTGATGACGCAGGCGCCTAACGAAGTAGATGCCAAGCAACTGAGAGAGCTGCACATCAGACCCAGCCTCTTGGCAAAAAAAGAAAAAGAAAAATAAAAAGAGCAAGGGACGAGGGCCCTCGGAAAAAATTTTCGGCTCGTCTTTTTGAACGCAGCGTTCATTTTTTGCGGTAAGGTCGCAAGAGCCTCGGTCCGCATAAAAAAGAAGAAGCCGAAAGCCGTGGGCGCTTGGGAAAAAGTTGTTGACAATAAAACCCTTACTCTGTATAATTAGCGTTGTATTCGGGGCGTGGCTCAGCTTGGTAGAGCGCTTCCTTGGGGTGGAAGAGGCCGTGGGTTCGAATCCCGCCGCTCCGACCATACTGTGTAAACGGCCTTTACGGTTTCCCGTAAGGGCCTTTTTATTGAACGTTTTCTTTTTGCGGCTGCGGCCCGAACGAAGAGAGGTCCATTCATGATAAGAACGGTGAAATTGATTTGCAGTCAGTGCGGCAAGCCTTTCGCCGCCGACGGAGAGGTCTTTTATAAAGACGATTATCTCACCAATAACATCCAAGACACGAAGTTCCTCTGCTCCGACTGCGTGACCCAATGGCAGAAGAAGTGGCAGATCGTCTCCGCCGCTTTTCACGAAGTCGATTATGTGCTGACGGTAGACATAGAATTGGCCGACGGCACCGTTTACCGCGGGTTGGACTGCACCCCCATCGAAGAAAGCGAAACGGTGGTGGGAGGAGTGGACATACCCCAAGCGGCGCAAAAGCAGCTTTATGGCATCTATCATGCATGGGACCGAGAGCGCAAGGCCAAAATGCTGAAAGATCTCACTTTTTCCGAAGGCTTCATGCGCACCAGCTTCAGCTGCGAGACTTACGGCGGCGAAAAATACGAAGACGTGGCCTTCAGAGTGACCGTGAAAGGCAAACTGGAGACGGAGCGGCCCATCCCTCCCTATATAGAAGAACAAATTTTGGAAGCTTACCGCCTCTACGAAGCGCAAAACGGCGACGAATAAAGCGGCGAGCGCAGGTACCCAAAGACTTGAAAAATTTTCGAAAATGAGGACGATATGGATCCGAAACAGGAAATAAAAAGGCGGCGCACCTTCGCCATTATCTCTCACCCCGACGCAGGCAAGACGACTTTGACGGAAAAATTGCTGCTGTACGGAGGCGCCATCCATCTGGCGGGGACGGTGAAGGCCCGCAAAAGCAGCAAGCACGCAGTGTCCGATTGGATGGAGATCGAAAAGCAGCGGGGCATCTCCGTCACTTCTTCCGTTTTGCAATTCGATTATCAAGGCTATCGGGTGAATATCCTCGACACTCCCGGCCATCAGGATTTTTCCGAAGACACCTACCGCACTTTGATGGCGGCAGACAGTGCCGTGATGCTGATAGACGCGGCCAAGGGCGTGGAGCCCCAGACCAAAAAACTTTTTTGGGTGTGCCATCGCCGCCACCTGCCCATCTTCACTTTCGTGAACAAATTGGATCGCTACGGCCGCAATCCCTTCGATCTGATGGACGAATTGGAGAAGGTGCTGGGCATCAGAGCCTATCCCATCGATTGGCCGGTGGGTATAGACGGCCACTACAAGGGCGTCTACAACCGCCTCGACAAAACGGTGGAACTTTTCGAAGAAGACGGCAGCCACGGCGCCAAAAAATTGAAGTCCACCACCGGCTCTTTAGACGACGCGGCCATCAAAGAACTGCTGGGCGCAGAACTTTACGAAAACCTTTGCAACGATATAGAACTGCTGGATCTGGCAGGGGACGATTTTTCCATCGAAAAAGTCAACGCCGGCGAATTGACGCCCATGTTCTTCGGCAGCGCCATGACCAATTTCGGCGTGAGAAGTTTTTTGGAGCGTTTTTTGGAACTGAGCCCCTGTCCTCAGAGCCGTTTGACGAGAGCAGGAGAGTTGGTAGAGCCCCAAGAGACAAATTTCTCCGCCTTCGTCTTCAAGATCCAAGCCAACATGAACCCCGCTCACAGAGACAGGATAAGTTTTTTGCGCATCGTCTCGGGGGTCTTCGCCAAGGGAATGACGGTAGAGCACGCCGCCAGCGGCAAGCCGGTGAAACTGGCCCAGCCGCAGCAGTTCATGGCGCAAGAAAGAGTGAGCGTGGAAGAAGCCTATCCCGGCGACATCATCGGCGTTTTCGATCCCGGCATTTTTTCCATCGGCGATACCTTGCGAGAGAGCGGACAAAAATTTTTCTTCGAAGATTTTCCGGTCTTTCCGCCGGAGATCTTTGCCAAGGTGCAGCCTAAAGATTCTTTAAAACGCAAACAATTCGAAAAAGGCATCATCCAATTGTCCCAGGAGGGGGCCATTCAGGTCTTCAAACAAAAAGACCTGGGCGTAGAAAGTTACATAGTGGGAGTGGTGGGCGAGCTGCAGCTGGAAGTGCTGGAGTACCGCCTGAGGGCAGAGTACAATGCTCAGCTTTTAAGTCAGCGGCTGCCCTACACTTTGGCTCGGTGGGTGTACGGAGCGGAGAAGATCAAAGAGCTGAAAGGTTTGGACAACGGGCTTTTGGTGTACGACAAAGCCTCCAGACCCGTGGTGCTGGTGAACAACCAGTGGGCTCTGAACTGGCTGACGGAACGCAACGAGGGGCTGCGGTTCGAGCCGGTCCCCACAGAAGCGGAAAAAATTTGAGGGTGTGGTGAACATGGTTCAGGCAGCGGAGCTGAGGACTATGGATATCTTGGGCGTGCCGGTCTCTTCTCTGACTATGAAAGAGGCTGCGGCCCACATAGAAGCGGCGGCAGCTGCGGGCAGACAATGCTTTGCGGTAACGGCCAATGCCGAGATCATCATGCAATGCCAAAAAGATGCCCGCTATCGGGATATCTGCTGCCGTGAAGCCGACTTGGTGCTGCCGGACGGAGCGGGAGCAGTGTGGGCCGGCCGCTATTTGGGCTATCATGTGCCGGAGCGGGTGGCCGGGTACGATCTTTTGCAGCTGTTGTTGGCCCGCAGTGCCTCAAGCGGAGCCAAAAGTTATTTTCTGGGCAGCGCACCCGGCGTGGCGGAAGCGGCAGCGGCGGCAGCAAAAAAAAATTACGGAGACATCGACATCGTAGGCTGTCATGACGGTTATTTCTCTGCAGAAGAAGAAGGAGAAGTGGTGGCCGCAATAAATGCTTCGGGGGCCGACTATCTTTTTGCCGCTCTGGGAGCTCCCAAGCAGGAATTGTGGCTGCAAAAGTGGCGGCTGCACCTCAACTGCCGTCTGTTGATGGGCGTGGGGGGCAGCTTCGATGTGATGGCGGGCAAGATGGAGAGAGCGCCCAAGTGGATGCAGGACGCTTCTTTGGAATGGCTCTTTCGTCTTTACAAACAACCCGGCCGTTGGCTGAGGATGCTGGCTCTGCCTCATTTTGTTTTTTTGGTGATATGCAGGGGAAAGAAGAATAAATAGACAAAAAATCGGCAGTGTTATATAATGAGCACATAAAGCAGGGAAGGGGGCAAAGAAGGATGCGCATCGTTAAAGACGGCTATCCTTTCATTGCGCTGCCTTTGCTCGCAGCCGTGCCCGTTTACTTGCTGTGGGGTTTAACTTGGGCCGTCATTCCTTTGGTGATAGCCTTTTATTTTGCCTATTTTTTCCGCAATCCCGAGCGGCAGATCCAAACGGACCCTGCCGTCATCTATGCTCCCGCCGACGGCACGGTGATGGCGGTGGAAGAATTTTTCGACAGCGAATATCTGAACGAAGCAGCCACCAAGATCATCATCTTCATGTCTGTGTTCAACGTGCACGTGAACCGCAGCCCCATCGCCGGCGAGATAAAATATCAAAGTTATGTCTGCGGGCAATTCGTACCGGCCAACGAAGAGCAGGCCTCGCTGGTTAACGAGCGCCATGCTTTGGGCATCGCCGGCGATAAAGTGAAGATCCTGGTGATCCAAGTGGCCGGCCTTCTGGCCCGCCGCATCGTTTCTTGGCGCACCTTGGGCAACCGAGTGGAGCAGGGAGAACTTTACGGCATGATCAAATTCGGCTCCAGTTTAGAGATAGTGGTGCCCAAGAATGTGACTGTGTGCGTTAAAAAGGGAGACACTACCGTAGGCGGCAAAACGGTGATAGGGAGGATAGGGGATGAACTATAGACGCATCGTGCCCAACAGCATCAGCGCCTTCAGCCTGATGTTGGGCCTGTTATCCATCTTCCATACAGTGGCCGGCGATTTCTTTTGGGCTCCGGTCTGCATCATCCTTTCCGTCATCGCCGATTCGTTGGACGGACGGGCGGCCCGCCTGCTCCGTTGTCAGGGAGATTTCGGCAAAGAACTGGACAGCCTCTGCGATCTGGCCGCTTTCGGCGTGGCCCCGGCCGTGATGATCTATTACTACGGTTTAAAAGAGTTGGGTCTTGCGGGCATGGTCGTCGCTTCTTTGTTCACTGTCTTCGGGGCGCTGCGTTTGGCCCGTTTCAATGTGAACACCGCCAGCGTCCACGGTTATTTTCAGGGCATGCCCATACCGGCGGGAGCCTGCTTCTTGGCGGCATATGTGCTCTCCGGTTATCGCTTCGCGCCTTTAGGGGCTGCGGCGATGACGCTGGTCGTCGCCCTCATCCTCTACAGTGAAATAAAGTTTCCCGATTTTAAAGGCAGAGACGGCATGAAACTTTATCCTCTGCCTATCGCTTTGGGCGTAGCGGTCGGCCTTTTTTTGCTCTGGCAGCGGCCTTTTGCCTGGCCCTTCGCTGCCATGTGCGCCTACACATTGGGCGGCATCTTGAACAGTATTTATGCTTATTTTCGTAAGGAGCGGCGTTAAAGCTGCTCCCCATCCGGGTCGAGGAGCCGGTCATGCAATACTTCTTTGATGTTTTTATGATCCCGCTGCAAGCGGTGATCATCTTTTTTACGGTCTACTACTTTTTTATCTCTTGGTTCGGCCTCTTCGGCAAGAAAAAAGAGGTGAAGATCTACGACGCCAAAAACACCTTCGCTCTTTTGGTGTGCGCTCATAACGAGGCGGCGGTGATCGCCCCGTTGATCCAAAATTTGCAAGAGCTCAACTATAAAAGCGAATTGTACGATATTTTCGTGGTAGCCGATAACTGCAGCGACAACACCGCCGAGGCAGCTCGAAAAGCGGGAGCCAAGGTGATGGAGCGTTTCAGCGAAGGAGACCGAGGCAAGGGCTTCGCCATGGACTGGTTCTTCGAACGGCTCTTTAAAATGGAGCGGCACTACGATGCGGTGTGCGTTTTCGATGCGGACAACTTGGTCCATCCCAATTTTTTGCGGGAGATGAACAGTAGGCTCTGCCACGGCGAGCGCTTGATACAGGGTTATTTGGATTCCAAAAATCCCAATGACACGTGGGTGAGCGGCGTTTTTTCCATTTCTTTTTGGATCGTCAACCACGTGTGGCATTTGGCCAAATACAATATGGGGCTGTGCTGCTGCTTGGGCGGCACGGGCATGTGTTTGGAGACGGGGCTGCTGAAGCGTTACGGCTGGGGCGCTACCTGTCTTACCGAAGACATGGAGTTCACTATGAAGGCCATGATGGAGGGCATACCCACCACGTGGGCCCACGATGCCATCGTTTACGACGAGAAGCCTCTCACTTTCGTTGCGGCGTGGAAGCAGCGGCTGCGCTGGGCTCAGGGCCGCTTCGATGTGTCCAATCGGTTTTTCCCGCTGATGCTGAAGAAAGCGATCAAAGAAAAAAGCATCATGATGCTGGACTGCACCGTGAATTTGATCCAGCCCTACTTCTTGATGCTATCCACTTTTTTCGTGTTCTGCAATTGGATCTATGAGTTCGTGCCTTTTTATCACAACATCATCTACGTGATCCTGCCGCTGCAGGTGTGGACGGTGATAGGCATAGGCCAATACATCTTTCCCGTGACGGTGCTGTGGAAGATAAGAGCCAGTTTGAAATCGTGGCTCTATCTGTTGCTCTATCCCATCTTCATCTACAGTTGGATACCCATAACGGCTCTCGGTTTTTTACGTCGGCACGATCATTATTGGACCCATACCATCCACACCCGCAATATAGAATTCAGCGAGATCGTGGTGCCGGAGGATCAGGTCCACGACGGGCCGCGGCAGGTAGACTTCAAAAAATAAAACGAAGAAAAGAAGACCTCCTGTGCTGTGAGAAACAGACAGGAGGTTTTTGCATGCTTCGAAAAATTTTCGCTTTTTCTTTTTTTATTCGGCCAATTCGCGGGCGAGGGCGGCGATCTGAGCCGCAGACTTTTCGTCGAGGGCGGAGCGGATGGTGACCGCCGTAGGAGCGAAGCTCAAATTTTTGCATTTCTCCAGTTGACGGGTCATGCACTTGGCGGCCATGGGCACCCAGCTGCCGTTCTCGATGAGGCCGAGGCGGCGGTTCTGGAAGTTGCGGCTCACCAGATGATCGATGAAAGTTTTCATGAAGGGGAAGATGTCCGCATTATAAGTGGTGGTGGCCAGCACCAAGCGATCGTAACGATAGGCGGCGGCCACAGCGGCGGCCATGTCGCAGCGGGCGAGGTCGAAGCAAACGACGGGGTCGGTGCAGCCGGCCTTGCTCAATTCTTTTTGCAAAAGCTCCACAGCTTTTTGGGTGTGACCGTAAACGGAGGTGTAGGCGATGACCACGCCCTTTTCTTCGGGAGCGTAGCCGGACCACAGATCGTAGCAGCGCAGATAGGTCCCCAGATCTTCTTTCAGCACCGGCCCGTGGAGCGGGCAGATGCAGGCGATGTCCAAGCCTGCGGCTTTTTTCAAAAGGGCCTGCACCTGAGGACCGTATTTGCCCACGATGCCGATGAAATAGCGGCGGGCTTCGTCGAGCCAGGGCTCATCGCAGTCCAGGGCGCCGAATTTGCCGAAGCCGTCGGCGGAGAAGAGCACTTTGCTGCTGCTTTCGTAAGTGACGATGACCTCGGGCCAGTGGACCATGGGGGCCGCCACGAAGTGCAGTTTATGAGCGCCCAGCTCCAAAACGTCGCCCTCTTTCACCACTAGGCGCCGCTGGCTGTAATCGGTGCCGAAGAAGCCTTTCATCATGGGAAAAGCTTTGGCGGAAGAAACGATAACAGTTTCGGGATAGCGCCGAGCGAAAGCGTCGATGCTGCCGGCGTGATCCGGCTCCATGTGCTGCACCACCAAATAGGCGGGGCTGTTGCCGGCCAGAGCCTGCTCCAAATTGGCCAGCCATTGAGCGGCGAAGTGGGCGTCTACGGTGTCCATGACGGCGCATTTTTCGTCTTTGATGAGATAAGAATTGTAACTGATGCCGTTGGGCACGCTGTACTGCCCTTCGAAAAGATCGACGGAGCGATCGTTCACTCCCAAATAAATGATGCTGTCGGTGATATACATGGCGCTCTTCCTTTCTCGAAAGATCTGATGCAGTGATGATCTAAAAGCTGTCTCAATACGCTTTATTATAGCACGAGAGAGGCGAGCCTGCAAAAATTTTTGTCATAGCGAAAAGCCGGAGCCGCAGCACCGAAGGGAGCTTCTTTTTTCGAAAAGTTTCGGCGGCAAAAAGATCGTAAAAATTTTCGGCGAGTCGCTGGAAAGAAAAATTTTTCGCCAAAGGCTGGACAAACGCCGGCGGCGGGGCTATAATAAAAACAGAGCGACAAAGGTGTTGCGAGGTTCGTCCTTGCCTTTGTCGCTTTTTTATTGAAGGTTGCTCCTGTACGAGCCGTTTTCAAGAAGAGACGGTGCGACGGAAGCGGCCAAATGAGGGAAAAATAGGGGAGAAAAATGTAGACAGCTTGGTTTGCGAGGCCGAGCTGTCTGCAGAGCCCCCGCAGTCTTTAAAGCAAGACGCGGCGGGTCTATTTTTTTGCGCAAAAAAGCAAGAACACAGGCGTCGCCGCGAAAATTCAAGGCGAGACGCCGCAGATGAGGCCGCCCCCCAGCACTCGGGCTCCTTCGTAGAGGACGAGGGCCTGACCCTTGGTGAGGGCCCGCTGAGGCGAAGCGAAGCGGACGACGAGTTTATGATCTTTCGTCAAACAGGCTGTGGCCGGCTGCTCTTTGTGACGATAGCGGGCCTTGGCCAGTACCTGCCGAGGCTGCCGCCAGTCGCCGCCGCAGGCGAGGTTCACTTCTTCCGCCTCGACCGTGCTGTTGTAAAGAGCGGCTTCGGGAGCGAGGATCACTCGGTTCTGCTCTCTGTCCAAGCCTTTCACGTAAAGAGGTGCGGGGAGGGCCAGGCCCAGCCCTTTGCGCTGGCCCACGGTGTAATAGATGAGCCCTTTGTGTTTGCCCAGCACTTTGCCCGTTTCATCGACGAAGTCGCCGGGCGTGCAGCTTTGCCCCCGATAGCGGCAAATGAAGTCCGCATATTTTCCTGCGGGGATGAAGCAGATGTCTTGGCTCTCTTTTTGCCGAGCGTTGGCAAAATCATGGGCCGCCGCCAACTGCCGCACCTGTGTCTTCGTGAGGCCGCCCAGAGGAAAGAGCACTCTAGCCAACTGCTCTTGCGTCAAATTGTAGAGCACATAGCTTTGATCTTTATTCAAGTCCGCCGCCTTGCTTACATAACAGCAGCCGCTCTCTTCGTCCCGCACTTTTTGCGCGTAATGGCCGGTGGCCAGATAGCGGCAGCCGAGGCTGTCTGCCGTTTTTAAAAGAGCGCCGAATTTGAGACGGCGGTTGCAGGCGATGCAGGGGTTGGGCGTGCAGCCTCGTTCGTAGGCGGCGACGAAGGGCTCGATGACCGCCTCTTTGAATTCGTCGGTCAGATCTGCCACATGATGCTCTATGCCCAAGCGGGCGCAGACCGCAGCTGCTTTTTTTGCAGGGTCGTCCTCTGCGGCAGTATCGAAGAGGCGCATGGTGACGCCGATGCAGCCAAAGCCTGCCTCCTGCAATAAAAGAGCGGCGACAGAAGAATCAACTCCTCCGCTCATGGCTATCAAAACTTTCTTATCATCCATTTACCTTCTCCTCGGGGCCTTTGGCATCGCCCCTGTCTGTCACGATCTCATAACCGGCTGCTTTCACCAGAGCCCGCAGGGCGCGGAGCCCTTCGGCGCTCTCGGCGCCGCTGTGGCTCTTGCCGCTGTACAGTTGATAAAGCTTGCGCACATTGAGGGGCGAAAGATTGGGCATCACCACGTTGGCCCCGGCCTGCAGGCCTCGGGCTCTTCCGTCGGCGGCGAGAGTGCTCAAAGCAGTTGTGGCAGGCAGCAGAGCGTAGGGGAAGAGGAGCCGCAAAAGAGAGATGAGTTTCAATGTGAGCTCTGCGCTGCCGTCGGGGCAGTCTTTGAAGGGCGTGTCGGGGTGATGGATGAAGGGGCCGATGCCGATCATGGCCGGCTGCAATTTTTGCAAAAAACGAAGATCGGCCACCAAATGCTCCGGTTTTTGGCCGGGGCTGCCCACCATGAAGCCGCTGCCCGTTTGATAGCCCAGTTCTTTCAAATGCCAAAGACAATTTTTGCGATGCTCCAAACTGAGAGAGGCGGGGTGCAGGAGCCGGTAGTGCTCCGGCGTCGCCGTTTCGTGGCGCAGCAGGTAGCGGTCGGCGCCGGCTGCTTTTAAACGGCGATAACTTTCTTTGTCTCTTTCGCCCACAGAAAGGGTGATGGCGCAGTCGGGGTATCGGCGGCGGATGGAGGCGACGAGGGCGCACAGTTTTTCGTCGTCGAAATAAGGGTCTTCTCCGCCCTGCAGCACGAAGGTGCGAAAACCCAAACGATGTCCTTCGGCGCAGCAGCGCAAAATTTCTTCGTCGGCGAGGCGGTAGCGCCCCGCTTTTTTGTTGCCGGCGCGGATGCCGCAGTAGTAACAATTATTTTTGCAATGATCGGTGAATTCGATGAGGCCGCGGATATAGACGGCGTTGCCGTAGATCTTTCTTCTCACTTCATCCGCTTTGGCGGCCAAAGGAGCCTGAGCAAGAGGATCTTCGATGAGCCTAAGGAGCTCTTCGTCGGGCAGATCGCCGTAGCGGGTCAAATTTTCTATGGTCTTATCTAAAGATAGGTCGGAGATCTTCATCATTATCGAAAAAAATAAAAGAACGATACGCTCTTACCGACGATCTTTTGCGAAAAAGGAGCCGGCTCGGGAGCGAGAACGGGAAAGAAAAAATTTTCGCCGGAGCCTCATGTGGGCTCAAGCCTTGGGCGCACGAAAATTATTTTGGAAAATCTTTGCGGTCAGGTCCATAAAAGTGAGCATGTATTTGGGATGGACCTCGTCTTTGCGGCAGACCAGAGCCAAAGCGTTGAGCAAGGTCTCGTCCAAGAGAGGGATCACCAGCAGGTCTTTTAAAAGAGAAGGCCTTTCGGCGGAGGAAGAGACGAGGATCATCTCCAGCACTAAAGCGGCGCAGTAACCCTGACGGCAGAGGGAGAGCATGGAGCTGCCCCGATTGGAAACGATGAGCTGGTTGGGCTTGCGGTCTTCTTTGATGAAAAGCTGCTCCACGGCGGCGTGGATGCGGGTGCGGGCCGGGCTCAAGATCAAAGGGATGTCCATGAGCTCCCGCATGTGGGCCCCTGACCTCATCAATTTTTTGCCGTCGGCGGCGGGATAATATTTTTTCAACAACTCTTCGGAAACGAGGAAGAAGAGATGCTCCTGCATCAGGTCCAAATAAGAAAAGAGAGGATTGTCGAAGCGGGGCTCGCGGCAGCGGGAAGCGATGACGATATCCAGCTCGCCTTTTTGCAGCAGCTCTTCCAGTTGAGCGGTGTGAGCTTCCACCAAAGTGAGGGTGACATTGGGATGGACCTTGTTGAAGAGGGGCACGATCAACGGCAAAAAGCCCTGCACCCGGGCGGGGGAGATGCCGATGCGCAGAGTGCCGTAATTATTTTCCGTCATGTAGCTGAGGCGGGCCTTCAACTGCTCGTCGATCTTCAGCATTTGCCGGGCAGCCTCCAAGAGCTGAGTGCCGGCGAAAGTGAGCCGCACCTGAGGCTTTCGGTCGAAAAGTTTGACGCCGTAGCAGTCTTCCAACTTTTTGATGTGCAGGCTCAAGTTTTGCTGAGTGATGTACATGTTGGCGGCGGCCCGAGTAAAATTCAATTCTTTCGCCAATTCGATAAAACATCGGAGCGAGAAAAAATTCATCGCAGCGCCTCCTGCGAGCCTAGGCTCTTTGCTCTGACAATTATAACTTGTCCGCTTCACAAAAATAACTGATTTTACTTACATTTTACTTTACTATATCATAGTTTGCAAAGAGCAAAGGAAAATTTTCCGCAAAATCTTCCCGCTCGCGAGTCGTAATTTTTTGACGAAGGCTTGCCCGAAAAATCGAGGCGAGCACGCAGTCGACGGATGATGAACGATCATGCAAAGGAGGAACTGTCATGTCCGTAGGTAAGAGAATTTATTTGCAACGTGAAATGCCCGATCCGGAAGTGATGGCCCAATTCAAGACCATCCCCGCATCCAACACCGCCGATGTGATGGGACGCAGCTGCGCCATGAATCCCCGCATCAAATTGGTGAGCAGCCCCAAAGATCAGATGATGGTGGGCCCCGCCTTCACCGTTAAAGGCCGGGCAGGCGACAACTTGGCTCTTCATGCCGCTTTGAATTTCTGCCGCGAGGGCGATGTGTTGGTAGTGTCCAACGAAGAGGACGACACCCGCTCCCTGATGGGCGAAGTGATGATGGCTTATTTGAAATATACGAAGAAAGTGGCCGGCATTATTTTAGACGGGCCCATCCGCGATATCGACGAGATCGGCAAATGGGACTTCCCCGTTTACTGCACCGGCACCACTCCCGGCGGCCCCTATAAAGAAGGTCCCGGCGAGATCAACGTGCCCATCTCCTGCGGCGGCGTCAGCGTCAACCCCGGCGACATCATTTTGGCCGACCCGGACGGCGTCATCGTCATCCCCCGCAAAGATGCTCCCGTTATTTTAGAAGAAGCGAAAAAATTCCAAGCCGCCGACGAAAAGAAACTGGCAGCTGCCAAAGACGGCACCGCCAACAGAGCGTGGGTGGAAAAAAGTTTGGCAGAAAAAGGCTTCGAGATCATCGACGACGTCTACAGGCCCTGAGCCCAGAGTTCGAGCCGCAAGAAAAGTTTCGGCCGCGAAAATGCATGAAAAATATTTTTAGTTGCGAAGGGAGGCTGTTATGGCTCCGTCCACGATCTGCATCATAATCTTAGTTCTGGCGATCATCTCTTTCTTACTGGAAAAGATCCCGGTCAACATGACCGTTATGCTTACCCTGATCTCTCTCGTGCTGCTGCGGTTGGTGACCCCCGCACAGGCCATCGCCGGCTTCGCCGGCACCACCATCCTGATGCTGATCGGCGTCGTGATCGTGGGCAGCGCCCTTTTCGAGACCGGCGTCTGCGATAAGATCGCCGCCACGGTCACCAAATTCGCCAAGACCGAACGGCAGATGATCATGGCCATCATGGTGATCTCCAGCATCATGTCCGCCGGCTTGAGCAACTCCGGCACCGTAGCGGTCTTCATCCCCATCATCATGGGTATTTGCGCCACTACCGGCTTCAGTCACTCCAAACTTTTGATGTCTGCCTTTTTGGGCTCCATGGCCGGCGGCCGGCTCACTCTGGTAGGCGATGCCGCCATCAACGTATTGATCGGCGATCAGATCAAAGCTTTAGGCTATCCCTTCGGCTTTTTCGAGATCAGCAAGATCGGCGTGCCTCTCACTTTGATCATGCTGGTCTACACTTACTTCATCGGTTACAAATTTTTGCCCGACATCAAAATCAAAGGCATGGACGATCAATTGTTCAACAGCAAAGAGCCGAAGAACGCTCCCCGTTGGAAGCAGATCGCTTCCGTGGTCGTCCTCTTCTTGGTGTTCGTGGCCATGATCTTCGAAAAACAGACGGGCATCCCTTCTTATATGGTGGCCATCATCGGTGCGGTGATGGATGTGCTGCTGGGCATCTTCACCGAGAAGCAGGCCTATCAATTGGTCAGCATCAAGACCGTCATCCTTTTGGGCGGCATGGTGCCTTTGGCCACGGCTCTTAAAAATACCGGCGCCGCCCAGATCATCGCCGATCAATTGATCTGGATCATCGGCAATTCTACCAACGTCTATTTCATCACCATCGTCATCTTCGTCTTGACGGTCATCATGACGCAGTTCATGTCCAATGTGGTGGCGGTCACCCTTTTGATGCCCATCGTCATCGCCATCGCCAACACCATCGGCGTCATCCCCTCCGCTTTGATCATGGTGCTGGGCATCGCCTCCACTATGTCCATCCTCAGCCCCATCGCCTGCCCTCCCGCCAACTTGATCTATTCTTACGGCGGCTACAAGTTCTCCGACTATTTGAAGAGCAACATAGGGCTGACCTTGGTGTTCTTGGTGGCCTGCATAGTGCTGATCCCCATGATCTGGCCTCTGTACGGCTGAGCCTTTGCCAAAGGAGAGAGGGTAGATGGAACTTCTCATTCGTAACGTTATATTGACAGACACGAAGAGCGGCCGAGAGAGCGAGGCTGATGTAGTCGTCGACGAGGGGAAGATCGCTTCTTTGGAGCCGGCGGGCACGGTGCCCGAGACGGGGAAGAAAGTGCTTGAAGGCAACGGCGATCATCTGCTGCCGGGCCTCGTCGATTATCACACTCATCTTTTTCGCCACGGCAGCACCTTCGGCCTGGATGCGGATCTTTTACTCGGCGCCGGTGTCACCACCGCCGTGGATATGGGCACCGCCGGTTGGGTGAATTATCCGGCCTTCGCCCGCTGCGATCTTCAAAACAAGAAGCTGCGCCTCTTCAGTTATTTGAATGTTTCTCCCATCGGTCAGCCGGGCAAGGGCATCAACGAACCCTTAGACGACGAGTTGTTGGATGAAGAAAAAATGGCAGCCGTCATCAGCCGCTATCTGGGTCAGATCAAAGGCCTCAAGATCAGAGTGAGCAGAGCCATCGTCAAAGAGCTGGGGCTCGCCCCTTTGCGGCGGGCCGTGGAGCTGGGAGAAAAATTGGGGCTGCCTGTCTGCGTTCACACCACCGACCCGGCAGAAGGGAGCGAAGCAGTAGCCGCCATCTTGAGAGCAGGCGACGTGTACAGCCACGTCTATCATAACAAAGGCTGCACTATTTTGACGGAGAGCGGCGAGATCTGCCCGGGTCTTTTAGAAGCAAGGCAACGGGGCGTGCTGATGGAAGTGGGCAACGGCAGGATGAATTTCAGCTTCGCTGTGGCCAAACAGGCGGCCGCTCACGCTTTTTGGCCCGACATCATCAGCAGCGATTCTACTCCCGCCACTTTTCACAAAGATACGGCCATGTGGGACTTGCCTCGGGTGATGAGCAAATTTCTCGCGCTGGGGATGCCCTGGCCTGCCGTCATCCGTGCAGTGACGGAGACCCCGGCGAAAGTGCTGGGCTGTGAAGATGAGCTCGCCAAGATCGCCGTCGGCCGCACTGCCGATCTTTTCCTTTGCGAGTTGAAGAAAGAAAAACTGCTCTTCGAAGATTCGGAAGGCAACAAAACGGAAGGCAGTTCGGTGCTGGTGCCCCTCGCTACCGTTTATGCGGGCAGACCGGTCTATCGAGCTCTTTAAAAGAAAGGAGAGAACATGAGCTATAAAGTTTTGATCCCTCAACCCATACTCCCGGCAGGGTATGAATATTTGAAAAAGTGCGGGTTCACGGCAGTGAACGGACGGGGCTCTTCGGAGGAAGAGATCATAGCGGATGCAGCCGACTGCGATGCCATGATCGTCCGCACCGCCAAGATCACCGCCAAAATTTTGGACAACGCTCCCAAATTGAAGATCATAGCCCGCCACGGGGCCGGTTACGATAATGTAGACTTGGAGGCCTGCCGCCGTCATAAAGTGATCGTCGCCACCGCCGGCGGAGCCAATGCCATCTCGGTGGCAGAGCTCACGATCTTTTATATGCTCTATTGCTCCCGCAACTTCAAAGCAGTGCTTGCCCATTGCAGAGAAGATTATCGCTATGCCAAGATGACTTTGCCGAAGACAGAACTGGAAGGCAAAGTGCTGGGCCTCATCGGCACCGGCAACATCGGCAAATTGGCAGCCCAAAAAGCGGCCTTGGGTTTCAACATGAAAGTGATCGCTTACGATCCTTACGCCAAAGAAGTGCCCGACTACATCACGCTGCTTCAAGACAGAGACAAGGTCTTCACCGACGCCGATTATGTTTCTCTCCACATACCGGCCACTAAGAGCACCATCCACAGCGTGGGGCAGAGAGAATTCGAATTGATGAAGCCCACCGCCTATCTGATCAACACAGCCAGAGGCGCCGTGGTGGATGAAGCGGCTCTCATCGCTGCCTTGCGGGAGAAAAAGATCGCCGGCGCCGGGCTGGACGTAGTGGAGAAAGAGCCTTTCGATCCGACCAATCCTCTTTTGGAGATGGAGAACGTGCTGGTGGCTCCCCATATCGGCGGCAACACCAAAGAAGCTTCCGCCCGCTCTTCCGTCGCCTGCGCTCAGGCCGTGGAAGCCTTCTTCGCCGGCAAAAGGCCTCAATTCGTCGTGCCGGAGCTGAGCGATCTCTTGTGAGCCGAAAAGAAAAAGAAAATTTTTAAAATCTCAAAAGAAAAAAGTCAGCGCCGAGGTCCAAGACCTCGGCGCTTTTAAAATGCTCGCGCAAAAAAATATTTTTGCTTTACGATCTGAGCTGGCCGTTGCCGTCGATCAAATATTTGTAGCTCGTCAGTTCAGGCAGGCCCATGGGTCCGCGGGCATGGAGCTTTTGAGTGCTGATGCCTATCTCTGCTCCGAAACCGAATTCGTTGCCGTCGGTGAAACGAGTGGAGGCGTTCACATAAACGGCGGCCGCATCCACTTCCTGTTGAAAGCGGCGTGCCCGTTGAAAGTTTTCGGTGACGATGCACTCGCTGTGTTTGGTGCCGTAGGCGGCGATGTGCTCCATGGCCTCATCCATCGAGCCCACCACTTTAACGGCAAGACGCAGATCGCCGTACTCGGCGGCCCAATCTTCTTCTGTGGCCGGCAGTACTTTGGGGCTGTAACTTTGCACCGTTTCGTCTCCGAACAGTTCTACGCCGGCCTCGAGATAGGCGGCCAGCATAGGAGGCAAGAAGGCAGGAGCCGCGGCTCGATGTACCAAGAGAGTCTCCATGGCGTTGCAGGTGCTGGGCCGCTGTACTTTGGCGTTGAAACAGATCTTCACAGCCATCGCCACGTCGGCATCTTCATCTACATAAGTGTGGCAGACGCCGGCCCCTGTCTCGATTACCGGCACCTTGGAGTTAGCGACCACGGCTTTGATGAGCCCGGCACTGCCTCGAGGGATGGCCAAGTCCACCAGCCCCTGCATTTGGATGAGATCGATGACCGCTTGACGGTCGGCAGTGTCGATCAATTGTACCGAAGTTTGGGGGAGGCCGCAGGCCGCAGCCGCCGCCGCAAGGAGGCGGGTGACTGCTTTATTGGTCTCGATGGCTTCGCTGCCGCCTTTTAAAATGACGGCGTTGCCTGTCTTCAGGCAGAGACCGGCCGCATCGGCGGTGACATTAGGCCGAGCTTCGTAGATGATGGCGACGACGCCCAGAGGCACTCTGATCTTGGTGACGGTGAGCCCGTTGGGGCGGCGACCGCCGCCGATGACCTCGCCGATGGGATCGGGGAGGGCGGCCACCTGACGCAGACCGTCGGCCATATCGTCCAAACGGCGGGGGTCGAGACGCAAACGATCCAACAGCGAGCTCTTCAGCCCTTTGGCTCGGGCGGCGTCCATGTCCAGCCGATTGGCGGCGAGGATCTCTTCTTCGTTTTCTTCAAGAGCTCTCGCCATAGCCAAAAGGGCGGCGTTTTTCGCTTCGGTGCCGGCAGCGGCCAACTTGCGAGCCGCTTTTTGAGCAGCCAAAGCTTTTTCTTTCACCAATGCGTAGGTGTCCATGCTTCCTCCAAAAAAGTTTTCGAAAGATCTTCGACGATCTTCAAAGTTTTCTGCCCCTCAAAGGATGACGAGATCGTCCCGATGGATGACTTCGTCGAAAGTTTTGTGGCCTAAGATATCTTCGATCTCGCCGGACTTGCAGCCTTTGATCAGGTCTAATTCGGCGGCCGAATAGTGGACGAGGCCTCGGGCCAGTTCTCGCCCTTCGTCGTTTTGCACGCTGACGGTGCTGCCGGGCTCGAAGCTGCCGCTGACGGCGGTGATGCCGGCAGGCAAAATGCTGCAGCCCCCTGCTTTGCGCAGAGCTTTGACACAGCCGGCGTCCACGGTGATGCTGCCTTTGATGCGGGCCCCGAAGGCCAGCCAGCGTTTGCGGAACTGCAGCCGATTCTCGCGGCTGACGAAAAGAGTGCCGATCTCTTCGCCGGCCAAGATGCGGCTGAGGCTGTCTTTCACATTGCCCCCGGCAATCACCAAATTGATGCCGCTGGAAGTGGCAGCTTTTGCGGCTTGGATCTTCGTGGCCATGCCGCCGGTGCCCCGCAAACTGCCCACGCCGCCGGCGCCGGCTTCGATGGCGGGAGTGATCTCTGTCACCAAGCTCATCAATTTTGCTTCGGGGTGAGTTTGGGGATCGGCATCGTAAAGACCGTCCACATCGGAGAGGATGATCACCAGATCGGCGTCGATGATGCCGGCCACCAGGGCCGACATGTTGTCGTTGTCGCCGATCTTCAATTCATCCAGAGCGATGACATCGTTTTCGTTGACGATGGGTATCACCCGCTGCTTCAAAAGGGCCATGAAGGTATTGCGGGAATTGGTGTAGCGCTGTCGATCCACGCTCTCCGCTTTGGTCAGCAACACCTGAGCCACGATCTGACCGTAGTCGGCGAAGAGCTTTTCGTAAGTGTGCATCAAAACGCCTTGGCCGACGGCGGCAGCTGCCTGCTTGCCGGGGATGGTGGCGGGCTTGCCGGGCAGGCCCAGTCGGTCCACGCCCACGGCCACCGCTCCCGAAGTCACCAAGATCATTTCTTTGCCCTGATTTTGCAGATCGGCCATCTCTCGGGCCAGCCGATCGATACGGCTGAAGTTGCGTTTGCCGTCGGGATAGGTGATGGTGCTGGTGCCCACTTTGACTACGATGCGTTTGGCTTTGGCCAGAGCTTTTCTTTCTTCCTGCATCAGTGTGTACCCGTCATTCGTTTTCTTTATAGACGAAGACCATGTCTCTGATACGGACGGTGGCCCCTTCTCCTACGCCTTTTTCCTTCAAGGCTTCATCGATGCCCAAACGTTTCCAGATAAGTTGAAAACGATGGAGAGCCTCGGAGTTGTCGAAGTTGGTCATGGCCACCAACCGCTCGATGTTGCGGCCTCGCACTTCCCATTCGGTGTCGTTGCCCACGACGATCTCGAAGCTGTCCGGGTCGATCTCTTCGAAGGGAGCCAAGTCTTCTTCGTCTTCTTCGGGCACGTAGCGGCCCAAAAGTTCGTAAGCTTTATACATCAGTTCCTGCAGACCTTCGCCGGTGGCAGCGCTGACTTTGGCGATCTCGTAGCCTTTGGCTTCCACGTAGGCTTTGAGGCGGGCGAAATTTTCTTCGGCGCCGGGCAGGTCCATCTTGTTGGCCACCACCAGCTGTTTGCGGCGGCCCAGCCGTTCGCTGTATTCTCTCAGTTCTGCGTTGATCTTTTCGAAATCGTCCACCGGATCGCGGCCGTCTACGGCGGCCACGTCTACGATGTGGAGCAGTACCTTGGTCCTCTCGATGTGGCGCAAAAAGTCGTGGCCCAGGCCTACGCCGTCGTGAGCTCCTTCGATGAGGCCGGGGATGTCGGCCAGCACGAAAGAATGTTCTTCATCGATGCGCACTACGCCCAGTACCGGGGTGAGAGTGGTGAAGTGATAGGCGGCGATCTCGGGGCGGGCGGCGCTCACTTGGGCGATGATGGAGGACTTGCCCACGGAAGGATAGCCCACCAAGCCTACGTCCGCCAACAATTTCAATTCCAATTTCAGCCAGCGGTACTCGCCGGGCTCGCCTTTTTCGGCGAAAGTGGGGGCCCTGTTGGTGCTGGTGGCGTAGCAGGCGTTGCCTTTGCCGCCGCGGCCGCCTTTGGCGGCCACATATTCTTGCCCGTGCTCCACCAGATCGGCCAAAAGAGCATCGGTGGCGTCGTCCCGCACCAAAGTGCCGAGGGGCACCTTCACGTAAACGGCGGCGGCCTGCTCGCCGGTGCAATTTTTGTTGCCGCCTTTGCCGCCGGCTTTGGCGATGAATTTTCTCTTATAACGGAAGTCGATGAGGGTGTTCAAATTTTCATCGGCTCGCAAAATAACGTCGCCGCCCCGGCCGCCGTTGCCGCCGTTGGGGCCGCCTCTCTCCACGAATTTTTCTCGGCGAAAGCTGCTCATGCCGTCGCCGCCGTCTCCTGCTTCCACGTAGATCCTTGCTCGGTCGAAAAACATGACGATCTCCTCGGTCTCTTTTTAAAACACAGAAAGATAAATGCATACAGATACTAACATTATACTCCTATCTTCCCGCCTTAGGCAAGGAATTTGACGGCCTTGCGGTTTGACTTATGCCGAAAAATAAACTACAATTTAGAAAAAGGAGCGCAGTCGCGAGCCGGCACGCAAAATTTTTTTCTTTGGGCGCGCGGCTCGAGGCGCGAGCGGCCTTGCTTTTTTGAAAAAACCATCGACACTCAGCCTGAGGAGAAAAAAATTCAGAAAAAATATTTCGGCCCGGGCGAGAAAAGCTCCCGACTTTTCAAGACTACCGACAGCGCAAAGGAGCGGATTTCTATGTATAAAGAATTGGCAAAATTGGTCGTCTATCGCAATTTGGAAGAGGACAACCTCCTCTTTCCCTTGGCGGAGCTCATCCGCACTTTTTCGTCCGGCTCTTACGACAAGGCGGACCTTTTGGGGCGGGTCTACAGTCAGATCCACAAGCTGCTGGACGTGGCCACCCGCTACGGCTTCGACCGCAATTTGTGGCATAACTATCTCACCTATCTTTTGATCAGCACCGAGACTCCTTTCTCCATCACCTGCGAAAAGGTGGGCGCCTGCGAGGGCACGGTGAATAATTTGGTGAAGAACGATTTCGACGTGTTCAAAAAACTTTTCGACTACGATTTTTCGCCCTTGGAGAAAGCGCTGGACACCGATGTGTTTTCTCTCATTGAAAATTACCGCAGCGTGGCCAAGAAAAAGAGCCGCTACAACGAAAACATCAGCGAGAAAGTGCGGACCTTGAGCGCCGCCATCGCACAGGCAAAAGACGGGGAAGAGATCTACCGCCTCGTCACCGATTTTTATAAAGCCTACGGCGTGGGAAAATTAGGGCTGAACAAAGCCTTCCGCATCGCCGGCAGCGGCGAAGAAGCCTGCTTGGTGCCCATCGCCAACACTTCCAAACTCACCTTCGCCGACTTGGTGGGCTACGAATGGCAAAAGGCGGAGCTGATCGCCAACACAGAGGCCTTCATCGCAGGAAGGCCGGCCAACAATGTGCTGCTCTTCGGCGATATGGGCACGGGCAAATCCAGCTCCATCAAAGCCCTCATCAACCAATACTACGATGCGGGGCTGCGGATGATAGAGATCTACAAGCATCAGTTCAAAGAACTGTCTGCGGTGGTGTCGCAGATCAAGAGCCGCAACTACCGTTTCATCATCTACATGGACGATCTTTCTTTCGAAGAATTCGAGACCGACTATAAATATTTGAAGGCCATCATCGAAGGGGGCCTGGAGATCCAGCCGGACAACATCCTCATTTATGCCACCAGCAACCGCCGCCACCTCATCAACGAAACATGGAAGGACCGGCAGGACGTGACCAACGAGGGTGGCATCCACAAATCGGACAACATGCAGGAGAAACTGTCGCTGGTGAACCGTTTCGGCTGCACCATCTACTACGGCCAGCCGGATCAGCAGGAATATTTCCGCATCGTAGACACTTTGGCCCAACGCCAGGGCGTGAAATTGGCAGAAGAAGAGCTGCACCGGGAAGCAAAACGCTGGGAGCTGCATCACGGCGGCCTTTCCGGCCGCACCGCCCAGCAATTCATCAATTACCTTTTGGGCCGACAAAAAGAAACAGAAGACCTGCTCTGAAAAACGCACCCGTCTGCTGCGAGGCGACGCGTTAAAAAGTCAGGTCGAAAATTTTCGCACATGCAAAAAGACCTCCGGCCGGGGCCGGAGGTCGTGAAGGCTGTCACTCGTTGTTTTTTGCTTTTTTCTTTTGACAAGCGGGGCAGAGCCCGAAGAAGTAGAACTGTTCGCCGCTGATGCTGTAGCCGCTTTTGGCAGCTACGTCTTCGATCACTGCGGCGGTCCGGGCGCTGGTGATGTCCCGCACTTCACCGCACTCCAAACAGCGCAGGTGACTGTGCTTTTCGGTGTTGGCGTCGTAGCGAAAGCTGTTCTCGCCGGTGTTCAGCACTTGGATGAGGCCTATCTTGCTGAGGGCATCCAAATTTTTGTAAACAGTGGCCAAACTCAATTCTTTGTATTTGGGACGCAAAATTTTGTAGAGCTCGTCGGCATCGGGATGCCAGCGCTCTTTGCTCAAAGCGGCATACACCGCCAGCCGTTGGGGCGTCACTTTGTACCCGTTTTCATGCAGGGCGGCGGCTACTTCAGCGGTCGTCAGCATCTCGATCCCATCCTTTGCGTGCAAATGATCATACCGTAATCATTCTAGCGTAAAAAGGGGCGGGCTGTCAATGTTTACATCTTGCGCCGACGGCAAGACCGCTTTCGTTTGGGGGACAGGTTTTATTTCTTCCCTTTATAGCAGGATAATGAGCGCCGCAGGGCGAAAGAAACAAAATTGACCATATAACCGCAAACCTCCGGCCCGCCGCCTGTGCGTCGGACCTTTCAAGGAGAAGTGAAGATCATGAAGCTGTGCAAGATAATATTTTTGTCGGTCCTCTTGCTGCTTTGTCATATGGGGGGAGCTGCTGCCAAGGGGACTCTCCTCTATGTGCCCATGGACAACAGGCCGGTGAACCTGTCTTATACCGTCGAGACCATGCGTCAGGCCGGCTGGGACGTGCTGCTGCCGCCCCGGGAATTTTTGGCCGACGAAAAGAAGCCCGCAGACCCCGAAGCTATTTTCGCTTGGCTGGAAGGAAATGCAGAGGGCTCTTTGGCCGTGGTGGTCTCTTCCGATGCTCTTCTTTACGGCGGGCTGGTGGCCAGCCGTACTCACGAACTGCCTTTTCCTGTGCTCGCTCAAAGAGCTCAGCGTTTGATCGAGCTCAAACATCGCTACAGAGGGCAGGAAGTGTACGTCTTCACCACCATCATGCGCTCGCCCATGATCAGCGCCGCCCCGGTAGAGCCGGCCTATTATCGGGAATGGGGGCCGAAACTTTTTCGTTTGGGCGCTTTGGAGGACAAAAAAGAATTTAAAGAGCTCCGCCACGGCGAGGGCAGCGAGCTGAAAAAATTGCGCAAGCTCATCCCCAAGACCATTCTGGACGATCTGTACGGCCGGCGGGCCGTCAATATCAAGATCACCGAATTGTTGCTCCACGGAGTGGAGAGCGGCGACTTCGATTATCTCCTCATCGGCAGAGACGACACAGCTCCTTTCTCTCAGGCCCACAGAGAAGCCCGGCGGATGGAGATCTTGGTGAACGAACTGCCCAAGGAGAAGATACGTTTCTTCGCCGGTGCAGATCAATTGGGCCTGCTGCTTTTGGTGCGGGCGGCCAATCGTTTGCAGATGGAGCTGCCTTTCGTGCAGACGGTCTATGCTCCGGGCAGAGGCGGCGACACCGTGCCCGTTTATGAAGACGATAAGATCAGTTCAACTGCCAAGGCCCACATCTTCGCCGCCGGGGCCGTGCCGGTGAGCAGCGGCCGCAGGGCCGACTATATTTTGGCGGTGAACACGCCTAAAGACGGGGCCACATTCATGTCTGCCCATCCTTCCAACACTGCCGCGCCTAAAAAAGAGACCGCAGCTTTTGTCGAACAGGTGAAAAAATATTTGTCCGAAGGCCGCCCGGTCATGGTGGCCGACGTGAAATACGGCAACGGCGCGGATAACAGTCTCATCCCCCGACTTTTTCAAGAAGGGATAGGATATAAGATCAGTTCATACAGCGGCTGGAACACGGCCAGCAATTCTTTGGGCTTTGCTTTGGCTCAGGGCCTGCTGCGTCCTCTCTTGACGCAGGAGCAGCGGGAAGTTCTGCTCACGCAGCGTTATCTGGACGACTGGGCTTATCAGAGCAACGCTCGTCTTACTGTGGCGAGGGAAGTAGTGTGGCCGCAACGCTGGCCCAACAGCGGGCTCGACGAAAAGCAAAAGCAAGTCGTCGAAGCTGCCGTCGCCAAAGCCGTGACCGAAGTTGCACAGCCTCTCTTGGGAGAGGCGACGATAAAAAAATTTTCGCTGACTCTGCCTTGGAGCCGTCTTTTCGAAGTAGATGCGGAGCCTAAACAATGAATTCGCTGCGTTTGCGTTTGGCTGAAGACGAAGATGCCCCCGCTCTGTTGGAGATCTATCGCCCCTATGTGGAGAGCCCGGACTTTTCTGTAAGCGATACCTCTTTCGAATATGAAGCGCCCTCTTTAGAAGAGTGGCGGGAGCGGATGGCGGCGATACGCCGGGTCTTCCCCTATTTGGTGATAGAAGAAAATGCAAGACCGGTGGGCTATGCCTACGGCCACAGTTACAGAGAAAGGGCCGCTTACCACGGCTGCGTCGAAGTGACTGTTTATTTGGAACAAGAGGCCACAGGTCGCGGTTTGGGCCGCATCCTTTACGCCGGTCTGGAAGAAATTTTGTGCTCTATGGGCATAGTCAATGCATATGCCTGCATCACCGCCCATAACGAAGCAAGTCTCGCCTTTCATCGGGCCCTTGGTTATAAACTTTGCGGCTCTTTTCCCAAAAGCGGTTTCAAAAACGGCCATTATATAGATATGGTGTGGCTCGCTAAACAGCTGGCTCCCTATCCGCCTATGCTGGGACCGCTGCAGAGAGTTTGCGATCTGGAGCGGGCTCACCTAGAAGCGATCCTTGCGGCGGCCGCCGCAGGCAAACGATGAAAAAGAAAGAGCTCTTCGGCTACGATTACAGCCGCAAAGAAGGCATTAAGCTGTTGCTCTATCTCTTCGTGGGAGGAACGGCGGCGTTGGTAGAGTGGGCGCTCTTCTATATTTTCTTCTATCATCTTTTCGCCGACAGAGGGCTCTCTCTTCCTTGGCTCACCAACATCGCCACGGCAGCGGCCTTCGGCCTCTCGACTCTTTATCATTATTTTTTGGGAAACATTTTGGTCTTCGACAGCGGCAGCCGTTTTTCCCGGGGCAAGGAACTGAGCTTGGTCTTTTTGGTCAGCGTGCTGGGCCTCGGTTTCAACCTCATCCTCATGTACTTTTTCGTTTCATTGCTGGCCTGGCCGCCGCTTTTTTCGAAGATAGGGGCCAGTGCCATAGTGGTGGCTTGGAACTACCTTTCCCGTAAACGATTTATCTTCAGGAGCTAAAGATGCCTTTGACTTCTCTAAACAAAGAACGATTGCGCAGAGTGGTCATCGTTCACAATCGCAACAGCGGCAAGCAATTCTTCGCCAGCGTTTTGAGCAGAGTGAACGAGATCCATAAGCGGCTGAAGTCTGTTTTGACCACCAAAGAAGTGGAACTGTGGGATGTGTCCCGCTTCGAAGAACTGGAAGGGATAGCCGAACGTTTGGCGGCGAAAAAAGTCGACTGGGTGATAATCGCCGGCGGCGACGGCACCGTTCGGGCGCTCATCGATCTTATGCTGCGGCAAGACTATCGTCCTTTCATCAGCGTTTTTCCCGCCGGCACCGTTAATCTGGTGGCCAAAGAACTGCAGTTGAGCATAGAACCGGAGCGTTGGATGAAACGGGTGAGCCGTTTCAATACGGTGCCCGTTTATTTGGGCCGCGCCAACGGCCGCGTCTTTTTGACCGTGTTGGGCATAGGCTTCGACTCTCTGGTCGTAGACAGCGTTTCTTCTTTAGAGAAAAAATTGCTCAGCAAATTCGCCTATGTGGTGCAGGGCACGGAGCTGATGCGGAAAGAATTCATCTTCAGCAATTGGAGCTATCGCTTTCAGGTGCGTTTCGACGATGAAGAAGAATGGCACGAAGGCTCTTCGGTCATCGTGGGCAAGAGCCGCTATTACGCAGGCCGCTATAATATCTTCAGCGACGCCGCTCTCTCTAAACCCTTGCTTTACGTAGCTCTCTTTCAGGGAAGCAAGCGGATGGATTTCCTTCGCTATACTGCTTTGATCGGCATGGAAGCTCTCACTATGGACAAAACAGTGCTCTTCAAAAAAGCAAAGAAAGTGGAGATCCGCTGCAACACGGAAGCTTTCGTGGCAGAGTTGGACGGAGATGCGGTGGCTCACGCTCCCTTGACGGTGGCGATCGATACGGCGCCGCTCTCTTTCATCGCTTAGTATCGGCTGCAAATTCGTGCCGCTTAGATAGAGCTAGGCGGCCGTTTTGATATTTTTCGACCCGGCCACACAAGAATCATGGACAAGGAGGCGGCGCACATGTATAAAAACCTGTTGATCAAGATCGCTGCTGCCTTCGGCCTGTGGCTGCTGCTCACCTTGGAGGCCACCGCCTGCTGGGGCCGTTATGCAACTTTGCAGCCTTTCCCTTTCAACGAATATCATTTTCTGGCGATCGATCATCTGCTGCGGGATGCTCTCTTGATTTGTCTTTTCTACTGCTGCTATCGAAAACGTTCGTCTTTGAAGAAATGGGCAGCCGCCTATTTTCCCGTGCTGGTGACGGGCGTCTTGTATTTGGGCTTAGCCGGCTTCATGCTGAAGCAATTGAGCCTCGAATTTAATTTTGAAAGTGTGCTCGCCGTTGTGACGGGCACTTTCAACAATATTTTTTTGGTGCTATTGGCCGCCCTCTTCTATCATGCCCGAGGCGGCCGAGCGAGCAAAGCTGTCTATTTTGCCGTTTACTTTTTCACCGCCATCGCCATCGTTTTCGACGGCTTTTATTTTTGGCAGACTTCCATGCACGTGGAGAGCGTGCTCTTTCAAAATTTGAATTTTTATGCGGCCAAGGGCGTGCTGGCCACCATGAGCCCTCTGCTCTTAGGAGGCATAGCCGTCCTCATCCTTCTCATCGTGTTGCTCTTTCGCCCGGGACCGTCTCGAGGGCTGCGGGAAAGTTTGCTCCATTTGAGCATAGGGCTCTTTACCGCCCTTCTCTGCTGCAATTTGGTGAGCGGCGTGCTGGCTCGGGCCGCTCTTTACGGTGTGGAAGAAGCGGTGGGTCTCTATGCCGAAGTGGAAAGCGAAAAAGTACGCTATCGCTATCGTGCCCTCGTGGCCTATCCCGTCAATGTGAATTTTGCGGCTAAAGCTCTCTTCGACTCCGACAAGAGAGCGGTGGCCGTGAAGGAGCGGCAGTTGACAGAAAAAGATATCGCCGCTCTCAACGAGCTGGGCATCAAAGTGCCGCGCCCGGCGGTGCCTCTCAGGCCGCCTGCTTACGAGCGGGTAGTGCTTTTGATCTTAGAATCGGTGCACAGAGACTACTGCCATCATTACAATCCGGCGATCCCGGCGGAGGCCACGCCGTTTTTGGACAGCCTTCTGCAAAAATATCCTCACATGGACCGCTACTATGCCTCGGCCATCCCTACCATTCAGGGGCTCAACGCCACCTTTCGCTCTCACTTGATCATGGACAGAGACATGGAGGGCCGCAACACCCCCAGCATTTTTCGCAGCCTGCAGGCCGTGGGCTTTCGAGGCATCTTCATGAATGCTTCCAGTCAATATTACGCCGATGAGCTGCGGGAATATCCCGAGCAGTACGGTATGAAAGAATACTATGCCAAAGAGCACTTGGAGAAAGAGGGCTACACCGGGGCCAGCGGCTGGGGCTTTCACAACGACGTGATGTATGAGGAAGCCGTGAGACTTTTGGATAAACATCGGCGGGAAAAACTTTTTCTCGTCTGCAAAACTTTGGACATGCACCAGCCCTATCCTTACACAGGCATAAATTGGAACGACCAGCCCGATACTGTACAGCACAGCGATTTCGCTACGGTGCGGGGCATGTATTGGGTGGACAAAACACTGGAAAAATTTTTCGCCGCAGTAAGAGAGCGGGGCCTCATGGACGAGGGCACTCTTTTTATCATCACCGCCGATCACAACCCTCACAGCGGAGGAGAATACACCAAGTTGGTGAGCAAGCCGGAGGACAGGCAGAGCATCGCTCCCATCCCCTTGCTTTTCATCGGCGAAGATCTGAGACCTTTCAAGGAATTGGACGGCGCACAATTTGCGTCTCAGATCGATCTGGCCCCCACTTTGCTCCATCTCTTGGGGGCGAAGGTGCCGGCTCTTTTCATGGGCCGCGATCTTTTGGCTCCCGCCGAGCTGCCTTACGCTCTGGGTTATTTCGGAGGCACGGCCTTTTATCACAGCGAAAGAGCTCACATCGTAGACGAGATGGCGGCCCCGGTACAGGATAAATATCAAGATGCTCTCAGCAATTACATCGTTCACGAATACGGGCGCTGGCATCGCTTGGCAGGAGAAAAAAATGACGACAGCGACGGAGAGTAGCTCACATAAAGCAGCTCTCTTTCAAAAAAATGCGGAAAAATTTTTAGAGGCACTGGCTGCTTACTCTGCGCCTCTCGTCTTCAACCCCTGGCGGGACTGGGACGAAGGAGGCAGCGACATCGGTCCGAGAGGAGCAGAGGTGCGCAGAAATAATCTGCGCCGCTATTTAGAGCTGCGCCGCGAAGCCCGCTGGCTTTTCATCGCCGAAGGGCTGGGTTATCAGGGAGGCCATTTCAGCGGCCTCGCCCTCACCTGCGAGCGCATCATTTTGGGCCGGCATCCCAAAGTAAGACCCGAAGCTGTGTTGGGCGAGTGGCGCTATGAACGGACCAGCAACGCCGCCAGCCCTCTCTTGAACAAAACTCAAAAAGAAAAAGGTTTCAACGAGCCCAGTGACACGGTGGTGTGGGAAGCCATCAACAGACACAGTTTGGCCCCGCGGGACGTCATCCTTTGGAATATTTTTCCTTTTCATCCTCATAAAGCCGGCAATTTATTGAGCAATCGCACGCCGACTGCCGAAGAATTGAAAACGGGTTTGGTTTACGCCCGTCGGCTTTTGCGCTTGGTGCCGGGCATGAAGATAGTGGCCATCGGGCAAAAGGCCGCCGCAACTTTGAAAGAGGCGGGGCTGAGTTGCGAGGCGGTGCGCCATCCCTCTATGGGAGGCGCGGCTCGGTTCAAAGAGGAAGCAGCGCGTATTTTTGCTGAAACAAAATAAAAAAGCTGCATTAAGAGCGAGGTAAAAGAATGCTTTTAGGCACTCTGTCGAGAGAAGAAACTATGAATTTGGCCCTGGTGTTGGGCAAAGTGCTGCTGAAAAGCGGAGCCGAGACCAATAGGGTGGAGGAGACCGTGATCCGTTTCTGCCGAGCCAACGGTTATGCGGACGTGAATGTTTTCGCCACGCCTTTATTGATCATTTTGGGAGACGAGACCACCGACGGCATGACGTTGATCTGCCGCATTCGCTACCGCAGCGTCAACTTAAGTCTCATCAGCGAGATCAATGCCTTCAGCTTCGACTTGGCCAAGTGGGACAAAAATTACGAAGAGACCAAGATCTGGCTGGAAGATAAATTGAAAGAGACGCCGCCCTTCGATCGCTGGCAAGTGATCTTGGCCTCGGCAGTAGGGAGCGCCGCTTTTGCCGGGATGCTGGGAGGCAACAGTCACGATTTCGCCGCTGCTTTTTTCGTGGGCGGTTTGAGCATGGCTCTTTTAAAAATTTTAGCCGGTTACAGGCCCAGTGCTTTCTGGGAGAATGCTTTGGCGGGGACGGCCATCGGCGCGCTGGCTCTCTTGTGCTGCGCCTTCAGCATCCAATGCACCATGGAGAACATCATCGTCGGCGCTCTCATGCCTTTTTTGCCGGGCATGGCCTTCACCAACGGCCTGCGCGATTATATGGCGGGAGATCTGATCAGCGGCAATGCCCGCATTTCCGAGGCGCTGCTTTTCGCCATCTCCATCGCCATCGGTCTGACGGCCGTGCTGTTGGCTTGGAACCGGTGGGGTTGGGATCTATGGGGGATGGAAGTATGGAAATGAACCCTTTGCTGTCGTTTCTTCTGGCCTTCGTAGCCACCATGGCCTTCGCCATCCTCTTTCAAGCGCCGAGATCGACTTTGCCTTGCAGCGGCTTTGTAGGAGCGTTGGGCTGGGTGATCTTCGTGCTCATGTCCAAAAATTTCGAGTACAGCACGCCTGTGGCCAATTTTTGCGCCACCGTTCTTTTGGCGGCGGCGGGAGAACTTTCCGCTCGCATCTTCAAACAGCCGTCTACCGTCTACATCATACCGGGCATCATACCGTTGGTGCCGGGGCTGGGGATGTATCAGGGCATGGCGAAATTGATCGCCAAAAATTACGAAGCCGGCATGAGCAGTTTGTTGGGAGCTCTTTTAGACTCCATCGCCATCGCTTTGGGCTTGATGATGGTGACCAGCATCTTCAGGATATTTAAAATGAGAAAAAAGGAAGGGCACTTATGAAAAAGATCGGCGAGATCTTAACTAACGGTAAAGTGAATATCTCCTGCGAAGTTTTTCCTCCCAAACAGGGAAAAGGCTTGGCCAATGCTTTTGAGGTAGTAGATAAGATCGCGGCTTCTCATCCCAGCTACATCAGCGTCACCTACGGGGCAGGGGGCAGCAACGCCGGCGAGACGGTGAAGATAGCCGAGCACATCGAAAAAAGTTCTCTTACGGCTTTGGCTCATCTCACCTGTGCCGGCGCCGCAAGAGAAGAGATCGACGCTTCTTTGCAAAAATTGCGAGCTGCGGGCGTGAGAAATATTTTGGCTTTGCGAGGCGACTTGAACGAAAGGCTCGTCTGCCGAGCTTTTCCTCATGCCGTCGATCTGGTGAGCTACATCAAAAAACAGGGAGACTTTTGTTTGGGGGGCGCCGCTTATCCCGAGGGGCATCCCGAGTCGCTCACCATGGGAGAAGACATCGAGCACACCAAGGCCAAGGTGGCGGCGGGATTGGACTTTTTGGTGACGCAAATGTTTTTCGACAACAACATTTTATATAATTACATGTTCCGTTTGCTGCGGGCCGGTATAGAAGTGCCGGTGGTGCCGGGCATCATGCCCGTTACTTCCGCCGCTCAGATCGCCCGCATCTGTCAATTGAGCGGGACAAAATTGCCGCCCAATTTTCGCTCGATGGTGGAGAGATTTGCCGATCACCCTGCGGCTCTGCAGCAGGCCGGCATCAATTATGCGGTGGGACAGATCATCGACCTCATCGCCAACGGCTTCAACAACGTCCACATCTACACCATGAATAAACCGCAAGTTTTCGGCGGCATCATGGCGGCCATGGGTGAGATAGTGAAATGAGCTGCCGCATCGAATTCAATGCCGCCGAGGCAGTGCGCTACATGGGAGCGAAGAGGGACGATGCCGCCGCCCTCCTTTTGGCAGAAGAAGCCTATTTTCATTTGCGCAACGAAGTGCAGCCTCGCCATCTTCTCATTCTAAGTTTGATGAAGAGCGATGAAGAGAAAGGCACCGTGATCTTAGCCGACGGCACCTGCTTTCATTCGCAAAGTTTGGCCCGACATTTGCAAGGCTGTGAGGCCGTGCTGCTTTTGGCGGCCACATTGGGAGCGAAGGTGGACGCCGCCGTTCGTCGCCTCAGCATAAAACGCATCGCTTTGGGAGCGGCGGCCCAGGCAGTGGGAGCGGCCCTCATCGAAACTTATTGCGATAAAGTGACAGCCGCGTACGAAAAAGAAAAGGCCGCAGATTTCACTTTGCTGTCTCGTTTTTCTCCCGGTTACGGCGATTGGGACTTGACAGAACAGAGCAGCCTTTGCCGACGCATGGCCACGGAGAAGATAGGCCTGACTTTGACGACGGGGCTGATGCTGGCTCCCGCCAAATCGGTGACGGCCGTCATCGGCCTGCGCAAGAAAGCCGTTTGCGAAGGCGATGCATTTGAAAAACAGCAAAACAAAAACGCAAAGGGCAGAAGCTGCGCTTCTTGCGGCAAAAAAGATTGCCCTTTCAGGATATAGGTGAAGAAAATGACTGAACTGACAGAAATTTTAGGTAAAGAATTGCTCTTCTTCGACGGGGCCACCGGCACCATGCTGCAGGCTATGGGCTTAAAGCCGGGAGAATTGCCCGAAAGATGGAACCTGACCCATCCCGAGCGTTTGTACGAAGTACACAAGGCTTATTACGATGCGGGCTGCAATTTTGTGAAGAGCAACACTTTCGGCGCCAATCGTTTGAAATTGGCCGGCTCGGGTCTGGATCAAGAGCAGGTGATCAAGGCGGCGGTAAATATCGCCAAAAAAGCAGCCGCAGGCCGCGACAAAAAATATGTGGCCTTGAACATCGGGCCCTTGGGCCGTTTGCTCGCTCCTTACGGCGATCTTGCTTTTGAAGAAGCAGTAGACATATTCGGCGAGCTCTGCCGCTTGGGCGCCGCCGCCGGAGCCGACTGCATCCTCATCGAAACTATGAGCGATATCTACGAGGCCAAGGCAGCCATCCTCGCCTGTAAAGAAAATTGCCAACTGCCCATCTTCATCACCTTCACCTTCGACGAAGACGGCAAGCTGCTCACCGGGGGCACGGTGGCAGCCGCCGCTATCATGGCCGAGGCTTTGGGCTGCGCGGCGGTGGGCTTCAACTGCGGCCTCGGACCGAAACAATTGGCGCCGCTCTTGCCTCAGCTGTTGGCGGCGGTGAACATCCCCGTCATCGTCAACCCCAACGCCGGGCTGCCCACAGAAAAAGACGGCAAAACTTTTTTTGCCGTGGGCCCCGCTGAATTTGCTTCTTTGATGTACGACTTGGTCGCTCAGGGCGTGAGCATCGCCGGCGGCTGCTGCGGCACCACCCCCGAACATTTGAAAAAAGAGATCGCTTTGTGCCGGTCTCTGCCGGCGGGAGGAAGAAGAAACAATCATCACACCGCCGTCACTTCTCACGGGCAGGCTCTCTTCATCGGGCCTCACCCTCTCTTGATCGGCGAAAGGATCAATCCCACGGGCAAACCCCGTTTGCAAGAAGCTCTGCGACAAAAAGATCTGGATCACATCTGCCGTATCGGCCTGGAAGAAGCAGAGCAGGGAGCCCATATCTTGGACGTGAACGTGGGCTTGCCGGGTATCGACGAGGAAAAAATTTTGGCCGAGGCTGTCTGCCGCCTGCAGGCTGTCACCGACGTGCCGCTTGAGATCGACAGCTCTTCTCCAGCTGCTTTGGAAAAAGCACTGCGCCTTTATAACGGCAAGCCTCTTTTGAATTCGGTGAGCGGCAAAGAAGAGAGCCTCAAGGCTGTGCTGCCTTTGGCGAAAAAATACGGGGCCGCGCTGGTGGCTCTGGCCTTGGACGACGACGGCATCCCCGCCACGGCAGCGGGGCGTATCAAGATCATCGATAAGATCATCAAAAGAGCCGAAGAAGCGGGCATCGAGAGCCGCGAGATCGTGGCCGATCCTCTGGCCCTCACCATCAGCACCGGCACGGAAAATGCGGCGGTGGCCCTTGAAGTGGTGGCCGAGATGAAAAAAAGAGGGCAGGCCACCGTGCTGGGCATCAGCAACATCTCTTTCGGCCTGCCGGCGAGAGAAGCTATCAACGCCGCCTTTTTCGCTCAAGCTTTGGGGGCGGGGCTGAGCTGCGCCATCATCAACCCGGGCAGCAAGGCCATGCTGGACGCATATTACGGCTTCAGAGCTTTAAAAGGTCAAGACGAAGGTTTTAAAGATTATCTTGCCCATTATGCGGCTCAAGAAAAGCAAAAAGAGGCGGAGCCCAAAAAATTTGCTACTCTCGGGTTGAGAGAGGCTATCGAAAAGGGCTTAGCCGGGGCAGCGGCAGAGGCAGCGAAAGAGGCTTTGAAAAATTTTGCGCCTTTAGAGCTCATCGACGGCGAAATGATACCGGCTTTGGAAGCGGTGGGCAAAGGTTTTGAAGAGAAAAAGCTTTTTTTGCCGCAACTTTTGATGAGCGCCGATGCGGCCAAGGCCGCCTTCGAGGTTTTGCGCAACGAGGTGGGGGCTGCCTCCCATCGGCAGGGCCCGCTGGTGATCATGGCCACGGTGGAAGGGGACATCCACGACATCGGGAAAAATATCGTGAAGGCGCTTTTGGAAAATTACGGCTATCAAGTGCTGGACTTAGGTAAAGACGTGCCGGCGGCCGAAGTGCTGGCCCAAGCACAAAAGACCGGGGCCAAGGCCGTGGGCCTGAGCGCTTTGATGACCACCACCTTAAAAGCCATGGAGCGGACCATCGAGGCCTTGCACGCCGCTGCCTCCTGCAAGATCGTGGTGGGGGGAGCCGTGCTGACGGAAGAGTATGCTCGGCAGCTGAGGGCCGATGCCTACGCGCCCAACGCCGTGAGCGCCGTGCGCTGCATCAACGAGATCTTTGCGCAAGAAAAGGAGGACGGACGATGAAGATCTTTTTTTGGCGGCACAACAAAACTTATCACAGCCACAGCATGATCGACGAACCGTGCGTGAGCAGCGAATTTTATTTGGACGCCGTCGCCATCGTCGCGGCAAAAGATAAAGAAGAGGCGTTGGCTCTTTTGGCGGCAGAGAAGAAAGGCTGGCGCATCGAAGATCTGCGGGCTCTGCCTTGTCGAGAGATGGATATCGAGCAAGCGCAGATCGTTTTCGGCGAGTTGCGGGGCACCATCCAGCACCTGTAAAAAAAGAAAAAACCGTTAAAAACAAAGGGCCGTCGGGCACAAATACCGGCGGTCTTTTGCTTGGAAAAAACGGGGGAGCAAATTTAAACGAACGATTAACGAAATTTCTTTGTTCTGAAAATAAAAAATGTTACAATATAAACAATGAAAGTTTTTCACACAGTGGGTTAAGTGTGAAAGGAAGACAAACCGTAATGAAGAAACACTGTTTGGCAGCCTTGGCTGCTGCCGCTCTTCTCGCTCTGCCTCAGGTAGCCGCCGCCGAAGGTTTCGGCATCAACGAATGGTCCGCAGAAGGCGTGGCCATGGGCGGAGCCCGTATGTTCGCAGACAACGACCCGGCCAACATCGCCTATAACCCCGCCGCCATCACCAAAGTGCAGGGCGAGGCCGTCAAATTCAGCGCCACTTACATCAGCCCCCACGGCAAGTACGATGCTGAAGTTAAGCGCCCCGGCGAGATCGAGAGCGGGCATAACCGCATCCATCCCGCATGGGTGCCCGGTGCTTATTGGGTGAAGCAATTGAACGACAAAGAGTGGATCGGCATCGGCGCCTTCACCCGTTTCGGCATGCTCAGCGAATTCGAAAGGGGCAGTCTGGCTCCTTCCACCAACAATATCTTCGCCAAATTGCAGGGCCTCTCTATCACTCCCACTTATGCCCGCAAGTTCGACAATAAGTGGAGCGCCGCTTTGGGAGCGGAGATCAACTATGTGAGCCTGGAGTTGCAAAGAAATGCATTTAGTCCTCTGGCCGGCAACTTGGCCTTCACGCAGACCGAAGGGGAAAGCTACGCTTTGGGCTGGAATGCAGCGGTGAACTACGCCTTCGACGACAAAAACGAAATGGGCGTGGTCTATCGCAGCCGGGTAAGACATTCCATGGAAGCGGAGACCGATTCTTATCCGACGTCACCCACGTTTGGAACTCATCAAACAGTAGATGCCTATGGCAAAGTTACTCTGCCTGACAGTTGGGCCATCGGCTACAACCACAAGTTCAACGAAAAGACCCGGGTGGAATTGAACGCCACCCGCACCATGTGGAGCACTTACAAAAATTTGGACATCTACTTCAATCCATCGTTAACATTAGCCGGACAACCTGTGCCCGGTGCCTTCTCCAACAAAAACTGGGAGAGCGGCTGGCGCTACGCCATCGGTATCGAGCATAAGCTCAGCGATAAATATACGGTGATGGCAGGCTACGCCTACGACACTTCCTCCATCCCCTACGACGGCGGCGACTTCATCGTGCCCACCGGCAATCGGCGCACCTATTCTATCGGCGGCCGCTACAACGACAAAGTGCAGGCGCTGGCCTTGGCCATCGGCTTCATGGACATCGGTGATCTGGATTTTGCCGGCCATACCACCGACAATTACAACAAAGTCCACACTCACGACAATTACGCCAAGATCTTCTCCATCTCTTACGAGAGACATTTCTAAAGAAAAAAGAAAAAGGTCAACTTCCGCCGCCGCACGCTCTTTTGTGCGGCGGTCTTTCTTTTTGGCAGAAGGATAGAGAAAAATGCGAAAAAATTTCTTGCCGAGGGCACAGGTCAAAATTATGAAGCATCTGCTCAAGGTGATCGAGGGTATCGAAAAGGGAATGCGGCCGCTTGCAGAGCATGAACTGCTCGATGCGGACGAATAAACAGAAAGCGCAGCGAAAAGAGAGAGCTCTCTTCCTTTTTCGCGGGAGCTTTTTAAAGAAAAACTTCAAAACAAAAAAGCGGGGACCGCAGGCGTTTATCTTTTGAAAGACGGCCGCGGCCTTTTTGCTTGCGGGAATTTCGAAAAGAGCAAGACAAATTTGTCTCTTTGTAATATAATTAAACGTAGATTTTTATTTTCGACACCGATCGAAACGACCGGACCCGAAAAGAGGCGGGAGGCCAAAGTCATGAAAAAATATAACAAGGTGAGCCCCGAGCTGCTGGCGGAATTAGAAGCGGCCTTGGGCAAAGAGAACGTGCAGACGGAGCCGGAGGTGCTGGACCGTTACAAAACAGACGAAGAGACAGACCCGAAGATGTTTCGTCTGCCGGAAGCGGTGGTGAGGCCCGCAAGCGCCGAAGAAACTGCGGCTGTGGTGAAGCTGTGCAACAAATACGACGTGCCCATAACGGTGCGGGGCGGCGGCACCAGCTTGGCCGACGGCGCCATCCCCGTCTATGGCGGCATCGTGCTTTTGACGGAGCGGATGAATAAAATTTTGGAGCTGAACACCGACGGCCTTTACCTGATAGCCGAGGCCGGCGTGAGGACCGTCGACATCCAAAAGAAGGCCAACGAGGCCGGCTATCTTTACGCCGGCGATCCCTGCAGCGCCGAGAGCTGTCTCATCGGCGGCAATTTGGCCACCAATGCCGGGGGCAACAAAGCGGTGCGCTACGGCGTCACCCGCAACCAAGTTTACGGCTTGGAAGTGGTCACTCCCACCGGCGAGATCGTAGAAGTGGGCAGCCGTTTGAAAAAATGCAGCACCGGCTATTGCATGGAGCAGTTGATCATGGGCAGCGAGGGCACTTTGGGCATCATCACCAAGGCCACGCTGAAGCTGCTGCCCCTGCCTCCCTATCGTTTGGATCTTTTGGCCATCTTCGACGACCCGGCCAAGGCGCTGGAGATGGTGCCGCTCATCGCCAAGGCCGGCCTCGACCCCACTTCCATCGAATACATGGACAATTCTTACGTGCGGGGCACTTCCGAATACATCGAATTCAAAGACCCGCCCTATAAAGAAAACGGCATCTACGTCATCGTCACCTTGGAAACTTTCAACGAAGACGAACTGGACAGGAAGATGGAGAAGCTCAGCTCTTTGTGCGAAGAGGCCGGGGCCATCGACGTCTTGGAAGCCGACGACCGGATCTGGGCTATGCGCCGCAACTGTCAGGAATCGGTGCGGCTCATCTCTCTCATCTCTCTCACCGACGATGTGGTGGTGCCGGTGGACAAGATCGCCGACACTATCAAATACATCATGAAGATAGGAGAAAAATATCCCTTCCCCGTGCCCGCCAAGATCAACGCTCACATCGGCGACGGCAATCTTCACATCGTCCTCTGCAAGGGCGAGCTCAGCGATAAAGAGTGGGAAGAAAACGTCCACGCTTTTCACGAAGAAGTTTATGAATATGCCTATGCCCAAGGCGGCCGCCTGGCAGGGGAGCACGGCATCGGCGCCAAAAAGCTGGGCTATATGGCCGAATTCACTCCTGCCGCCGAACTGGAACTGATGAGAAAGATCAAACTGGCTTGGGATCCGAAACTGATCCTCAACCCCGGCAAGATCTTCGAGTGCTGAGAAAAAAGTGAGACCGCATTACAACAAAGTGAGCCCCGCTCTTTTGACCGAGCTGGGGGCCGCCATAGGAGAAGAAAACGTTTTTACCTCTCCCGCCGCTTTGGAGCGTTATAAGACCGACGAAGAAGCGGACGAGCGTTGCTTCGCCGTGCCCGAAGCGGTGGTGAGGCCGGGCTCGGCCCAAGAGATCGCCGCCGTGGTGAAGCTGTGCAATAAATATCTGGTGCCCATCACGGTGAGAGGCGGGGGCACCGGCCTCAACGACGGAGCCATCGCCCAAGAGGGAGGAATCGTCCTCTTAACGGAACGGCTGGATAAAATTTTGGAGTTGAATAAAGAAGGCCTCTATTTAGCAGCAGAGGCCGGAGCCAGAACGCTGGACATCCAAAACAGGGCAAAAGAGGCGGGGCTCCTCTACGCCGGCGATCCCTGCAGCGCAGAGAGCTGTCTCATCGGCGGCAACTTGGCCACCAATGCGGGAGGCAATAAAGCGGTGCGCTACGGCGTCACTCGCCATCAAGTCTACGGTTTGGAAATGGTGACGCCCACCGGCGAGATCGTCACTTTGGGCGGCCCGTTGAAAAAATGCAGCACCGGCTATTGTTTGGAGCAGTTGGCGATCGGCAGCGAAGGGACTTTGGGCATCATCACCAAAGTCATCCTCAAATTGTTGCCGCTGCCTCCCTATAAGGCCGACGTGCTGGCAGTCTTCACCGAGCCGCTGGCAGCCATCGGCTTGGTGGCCGCTGTCAACAAGGCTGATCTTGCGCCCACTTCTTTAGAATATATGGACAACCCCAATGTGCAAAGCACCGCGGAATTTTTGCATTTTAAAGATGTGCCCCGCAAAGAGGACGGCATCTACGTCATCATCACTTTAGAAACTTTCGACGAAGACGAGCTGGACAGAAAGATCGAACAGCTGAGCGAGCTGTGCGAAAAAGCCGGGGCCGTAGACGTCTTAGAAGCCGACGAGAGGATCTGGGCCATGCGCCGAAATTGTTTAGAGTCTGTCCGCTTGGTGAGCAAGGTGTGCACCACCGACGATGTGGTAGTACCGGTGGATGAATTGAGCGGCATGGTGAGCTTCGTCATCGCAACGGTGGCCAAATACCCCTTCCCTCTGCGCATCAACGCCCACATCGGCGACGGCAACATCCACATCGTCCTCTGCAAAATGGAGCTGAGCGACGAAGAGTGGGAAGATAATTTGCGCCGCTTTGCCGAAGAAGTTTATACCTACGCTTATGCTCACGGGGGAAGATTGGCGGGGGAGCACGGCATCGGCTCCAAAAAGGCGGCGGTGCTGGCCAAGTTCACGCCCCCCGGAGAGTTGGATTTGATGCGCAAGCTGAAGCGGGCCTTCGATCCCAATTGGATACTGAACCCGGGCAAGGTGCTGCTTTTAGAGGACGAATGAAAAAGAAAAAGCGGAGCCGACGAAGGCTCGGCTGAAAATAAAAAAATCAACGCGTAAACATAGTAGCATGGAGAGGACGGCAGAAAATGAAAAAGTACGACCCTGTCAACGAAGAAGTTTTGGCTGCTCTGCGCAAGGCAGTGGGCCCCGACTACGTGAAAAACGATCCGGAAACATTGGAGCGTTATAAAACCGATGAAGAGCCGGATCCCCGCTATCATCATCGGCCCGAAGTCGTAGTTGCCCCTGCGACTGCGGCGGAGGTGGCGGCGGTGATGAAGATCGCCAACCGTTATAATGTTCCCGTCACGCCCAGAGGAGCAGGCACCTCCGTCTCTTGCGGCGCCATCCCCGTCTATGGCGGCATAGTGCTCTTGATCGAACGGATGAACAAAATTTTAGAACTTAACAGTTCTGCTATGTATATGAGAGCAGAAGCGGGTTGCCGCACCATAGACATTCAAAAAGCGGCCAATGAAGCGGGCCTCCTCTACGCCGGCGATCCCTGCAGTGCCGAGAGCTGTCTCATCGGCGGCAACCTGGCCACCAACGCCGGGGGGAACAAGGCGGTGCGCTACGGCGTCACCCGCAATCAAGTTTATTCTATCGAAGTGGTCACTCCCACCGGCGACATCACAGAGCTGGGCTATCGTTTGAAAAAGTGCAGCACCGGCTACTGCCTCGATCAATTGGTGATCGGCAGCGAAGGGACCTTGGGCATCATCACCGCCGCCACTTTGAAATTGTTGCCCCTCTGTCCCTATCGTCTCGATCTTTTGGCCGTTTTCACCGATGTGAGCAAGGCGGTGGCCTTGGTGCCTCTTTTGATCAAGGCCGGGCTCGACCCCACATCCGTAGAATTTATGGACAACGGTTTCGTGCGGGCCGCCTCCGATTACAGCGAGACTCGGCTGCCTCACTACGAGGACGGCAGTTATGTCATCGTCACCGTAGAAACTTACAGCGAAGAAGAACTGGACATGAAAACCGAAAAACTCAGCGAATTGTGCGAGGAAGCGGGAGCCACCGATGTCTTGGAAGCAGACGAGCGTGTTTGGCGGGTGCGCCGCAATTGCTTAGAGGGCTCCAAAGCTTTGAGCAAAGTTTCTACCTCCGACGATCTGGTAGTGCCGGTGGACAAGATCGCCGACTGTCTCGATCATCTCATGGAAGTTGCCAAAGGCTTCGACTTTCGCTGTATGTGCCTGGCTCACGCCGGGGACGGCAACTTGCACTTCAACATTTTGAAAATGGACTTGGACGATGAACAGTGGGAGCAACAGTTGGCTGCTTTTCACAAGATCGCCTACGCATATGTCTACAGCATCGGCGGCCGCCTCAGCGGCGAGCACGGCATCGGCGCCAAAAAGACCGCTTACATGGATGAATACACCGATCCGGTGGAGCTGGCCATCATGCGCAGCATCAAGCGAGCCATGGATCCCAATTTGATCTTGAACCCCGGCAAACTCTTCACCATGTAGATAGGCGGCGACAGCGGAGAAAATAGCGTTAACACGGCAGGATTTATCTTTGCTTACGGCGAAAGTTCCCTTAATGTGAAAAAAATTTGAAACAGGTCTACCGAAAAGGAGCAAATCGATGAATACCTTTTCCAAGGTGCTGCTGGCCACCGATCTGTCCCAGCAGGCCGCCAACCTTACCAAATGTTTATGCAGCCTGTGTCCTGAGCGAGAAACGGAGGTGGTGCTGGCGCACGTCCTGAGCGACGACGATGACGCCGACCCTCACGGTACGGACTTTCAAAAAGTGAGCGCTCATCTGGCCCAGTGTCAGGAAGAACTGCTGCAGGCCGGCTTCGGCAAAGTGAGCACCATCACGCCGGTGGGCAGCGAACCGGATCAGATACTCAACATGGCCGCCGATCAATTAGAAGCCGATCTATTGATGGTGGCGGCCCATGAAAAAAATTTTTTTCAGCGGGCTCTTTTAGGCAGCACCTCTCGCGATCTGGCAGAGATCTGCACAGTGCCTCTCTTCATCAACGATGACGACGGCGACGACAGAGACGATCTTTTGGCCAAGATACTATTGCCGACGGATTTTTCCCGCAAATCGCTGGAATGTTTGAACATCGTCAAAGATCTGCGGGAGCACGTAGGCAAGCTTTACTTCATGCATGTAGTGGAGCGCAGCCGCAGCAAAGACGAATTTAAAGAGCAGCAGGCCGCCGCTCGGCTCTTCTTGCAGGAATTGGTGGACGAAATGAAACTCTTCGGCATCGAAGCCGATTATGTGGTGGCCAAAGGCGTCGCTTCCAAACAGATCGCCAAATTCTGTCAGCAAGAGCATGTGAACCTGATAGTGATGAGCAAGACCGGTGCGGGTATGAGCAGCGATCAAGGCATCGGCTCTACCTCCCACAACGTGGTGGAGACCGCCGCCTGCGCCGTGCTTTTGTTGCCTGCAGAAGACGACGGCGATTAAATTCTTCGCTTTTCCCATAAAAATATTGACGAAAGGGCCGATCGCAAGTATAATTACACTTGCAGTCCCGAAACGAAATGTTTGTGCGGCTGTCAACAGCATAAAAAAATTTTGCTGCGATCCTTGGAGAGATGACCGAGTGGTTGAAGGTGCACGCCTGGAAAGCGTGTGTACGGGATACCGTACCGAGGGTTCGAATCCCTCTCTCTCCGCCATTTAGCTCTTAGCTCCGGCTGTTTCCTCGTTTGGGAAGAGCCGGAGTTGCAAATTGTTTTGAAATTGTTCCTTTGTAAAACTGCGGATGCCGAGTCCTGCGCAATGCGAGCCTGTGAACCAGGTCAGGTCCGGAAGGAAGCAGCCTTAAGCGGATACTTGTATGTGCCGCGGGGTCGCTCGGTGTCTGTGGTCTTATGAAGGAACAATTTTTTATGGTAAAGTGAGGCCGATTATACTATAATAGGACTAGCCGAGAGGCGGAAGGGAGGCCCCTATGGCCTACGAAGCTCTATACAGGCAATGGCGGCCCGCGGATTTTGAATCTTTAGTGGGGCAGCCGGTGATCGTAAAAACTTTGACCGCAGCCCTGACCCAAGGGCGCATTGCCCACGCTTATCTTTTTGCCGGGCCGCGGGGCACCGGCAAGACCAGCACCGCCCGTATCTTGGCTAAAGCGCTGAACTGCCAAGCAGGAGACGGACCCACAGCCAGACCCTGCGGCGTTTGCGACAGTTGCCGACAGATCGCCGCCGGTTCATCGCTGGACGTGTTGGAGATTGACGCTGCTTCCGCTCGCGGTATAGACGAAATGAAAGAGCTGCGGGAGCAGCTGGCCTTCGCTCCCGTGAACAGCCGTTACAAAATATATATCATCGACGAAGTTCACATGCTCACCACAGAGGCTTTCAATGCTCTTTTGAAATCTTTGGAAGAACCTCCCGAACGAGTCGTTTTCATTTTGGCCACCACCGATCCTCAAAAGGTGCTGCCCACCATCCACTCCCGTTGCCAACGTTTCGATTTTCAGCGGGTGAGCACCGACGAGATCGCCGCTCATTTGGCCAAGATCGCCGCAGCCTCCGGCTTTACGGCCGAAAAAGAGGCGCTGCGGCTCATCGCCATTCAAGCCGAGGGGGGGCTGCGGGACGCCATCAGTCTTTTGGATCAGTGCGGCGTGGTGAACAGAGAGATCACTGTCGAAAACCTCAGGGCCGTGTTGGGAGTGGTGGGCCGCGAAGGGACCAGAGAGTTGGTGGCCTGCGTGGGCAAAAGCGATGTGGAAGGTTGTCTGCGGCAGTTGGGCCGTTTATTGGAACAGGGCAAAGCCCCGGAGCAGATCTTGCTGGAGGTGGCCGCCTACCTGAGGGCCCTCTTTCTCTATCGCACCGCCCCCGCTTACGAAGAGATATATTTGGTCGACAGCAAAGAACATTTGGCGGCCTTAGATCCTCTCTTCACTCCCGCTCGTTTGATGGCGAGTCAGGAGCGCTTGCACAGCGGTCTGCAGGAATTGCGGCAAAGCATGCGCCGAAGGATGAGCGCCGAGCTGTGTTTGATGGATCTTTGCCGGCAAAGCGGCAGCACTCTGGCCGCTCTTACCGCCCGCGTGGAAGAACTGGAGAAAAAACTCGCGGCTTTGCAAGCAAGCGGGCTGAGAGGGTCGGCCGAGGCTTGCGAAACAAAAAGCGAGTCCCCGGCGACAGAGGCTGCAGCTGCGGTCCCTGTCTCCACACTCCCGCAGCAAAAACAGAAAAGAGCAGCGAATTCTATCGACGATTTTTCAGAAACAAGCAAAAATTTACAGCCGTCGGCAAAATTAAGTCCGTTGCCGAAGGAAGAAGAGCGACCGCTTGAAGAAAGCTCTTCGCTGCGGCAGACAGGCGAAGACGGCGGCCTTGCCGCCGGGCAGGCTTATTATCGGCAGCTATTGGACTTGGCTGCAGCAGAAGGGAAAAAGATGCTGGCCAGCTGCGCTGCCGGCGGCAGCGTCACCGCTTTTGACGGAGCTGTTCTGCAGGTGAGCTTCAAAAATGCTTTTATGGTCGGGACGATGCAGAGCCCCGATTTTCGACGTTACATCGCCGATGCTCTGCTCAGACTTTCAGGCCGGCCGCTGCAGCTGGAGTGCGTGGCGGCGACAGCGAAAGCCGAGAAGAAACGCTCAGTCGTTTCTCAGCCGAAGGCCTCTCCTTCTCAAGCGGCGGCAGACTCATCGAGCAAAGAGGAGGAACTGCCCGAGACTTTACGCAAAGGGTTGGCCGCATTGGGCGGTCGCGTCGAAAAAATGCGCTGATCGGTCCGTTATATGATCGATATAAATAAACGAAGGAGGAAAAGATCATGTTTCCTGGCAACATGGGCAATATGCAAGCCATGGTGAAGAAAATGCAAAAGATGCAGGCAGAGATGGTGAAAGCGCAGGAGGCGCTGCAGGCCCGCATCTTCGAAGCCACCGCGGGAGGCGGCGCCGTTTGTGTCACCATGAGCGGCAAAAAAGAAATGAAGAGCATCAAGATCAGCCCTCAGGCCGTCGACCCCGAGGATGTAGAATTATTGGAAGATCTTTTGCTCAGCGCCGTCAATCAGGTGCTGCACGAGATCGATGAGGTCAGCGAAAAAGAGATGGCTAAGATCACCGGCGGCATCAAACTGCCGGGGATGTAAGAAAGGAAAAGTTAGTGGGGCGGTTGCTGGGGCCTTTGGCCACTTTACGGGAAGAATTGCGCCGCTTGCCGGGCGTGGGCTCTAAAACTGCCCTGCGCCTTGCTTATCACATCGTGGATATGCCGACGGAGCAGGTGCGCAGTTTGGCGGCGGCGCTGGTGGCGGCCAAAGAACAGATCCGCTACTGCCGACGTTGCTTCGATCTGACCGACGGCGACCTCTGCCCGTTGTGTGCCGATCCGGGGAGGGAGAGCAGTTGCCTTTGCGTGGTGGAGCAGCCTCAGGATGTGGCAGCCATGGAGCGGAGCAAAGGTTATAACGGTCTGTATCATGTGCTTCACGGGTCGCTCTCTCCTTTAGACGGAGTGGGGCCCGATAAGCTGCGGATCAAAGAATTGCTGTTGCGTTTGCAAACAGAGCAGATCGACGAAGTGATCATCGCCACCAACAGCGATGTGGAAGGAGAGGCCACCGCTGCTTATCTTGCTTCTCTTTTGAAACCGCTGGGCTTGAAAGTGAGCCGCATCGCTCACGGCTTGCCTGTGGGCGGCGATCTTGAATATGCGGATGAAGTGACTTTGGCTAAGGCCTTGGAGAACAGAAGGGAAATGTAGGAGGCCGATCATGGCGGAAAAAGTTTTGCACGATGCCCTTGCCTGCATCGACAAGATCGCATCAGGCACCGGCCTCGACAGTTTGGGGAGCGTCGGCTGTCTCTTGATAGGAGTAGTTCTTCTCTATGCAGTCCTCAAAATTTTTTCTCTGCCTTTCAAGCTGCTCTACAACGGCATCGTAGGAGCCCTCATGCTTTGGCTGATGAACTTCGTCGGGGGCTTTGTGGGCTTCGGCATGGAGATAACTTTGACGCGGGCGCTCATCGCCGGTTTTTTCGGCATACCGGGGGCGCTGGCGCTCTTGCTTTTTGAAATTTACAGCCGCTTTTGAAGCGAAGGCTTCGAAGGCGGCGCTCTTTTTTTGTAAATCTGAGCCGCACAGGCTTTTCTCTTTTTCTAAACGTGAGAGCCTCTGCGGTTTTCATTTTTTGAAAAAGCGAAACTTGTTACATCTATTATTTTTCGAGAAAGCGAGAGAGGCGGCGGCTTTTTGTTTTTTAAACGCGAGAGCCTCTGCGACTTTTATTTTTTCAAAAACGCAAGACCTGTGACGGCCTCGGCTTATCAAAAAAAGAGCGGGCCGCAGCATTTAGACAAAATAAAAAAGTTGCAGCAAAAAAGGTCGCGACTTTTGAAGACGAGCTCAAAAAATTTTCGCCGAAGTTTTAGCGTCGCTGACGAGCGGCGAAAAATAATGTATACAAAAGGGACTGCCGTAGACGAAGGCAGTCCCTTTGTGTTAGAATAAAATCAGCGGTTTTATCGTTTTTAATTTTGTAGGGAGGTATATAAATATGAATTTATCCGTTAAGATCCTTATCGCTTTGGGCCTAGGCATCATCGCCGGCCTGAGCCTCGGCGCCGAAGGCGCTAAATTCGCCGCCGCTTGGATAGGGCCTTTGGGCACCATCTTCATGAACATGATCAAAATGCTCATCGTGCCGCTGGTGTTCTCCTCTTTGGTCATCGGCGTGTGCGCCTTGGGCGACATCAAGAAGATCGGCCGCATCGGCGCCAAGACCGTAGGCTGGTACTTGGGCACCACTTTCTTCGCCATCATTTTGGGTCTGGCCTTCGGTCTCATTTTTGAGCCCGGCGTAGGCGTGAACATGCCCGGCGCGGACGTTAAGGCCGCCGCCAAAGCCGCTCCCCCCATCATGAAGGTCATCGTGAATATTTTCCCCACCAATCCTCTTGATGCCATGCTGAAAGCCAACATGTTGCAGATCATCGTCTTCGCTCTCTTCTTGGGCATCGCCATCACCGGCGTGGGCGAGAGAGCAGAATATCTGAAGCGCACCATCGACGGTCTCGCCGAAGTTTCCTACAAGATGGTAGGCTACATCATGAAATTCGCTCCCATCGGCGTGTTCGGCCTGGTAGCTCCCGTAGTTGCCGCCAACGGTCCGGCCGTGCTGCTGCCCTTGTTGAAAGTTATCATCGCCGTTTATCTGGCCTGCATCATCCATGCGCTGTTCGTATACGGCTGCTTGGTGAAATTCGTAGGCGGCCTCAGCCCCGTAGCTTTCTTCAAGACCGTTATGCCTGCGTCTCTGCTGGCCTTCACCAGTTGCTCTTCCGGCGGCACTCTGCCGGTGAACATGGAATGTGCGGATAAGTTGGGAGTTTCCCGTGAGGTGAGCTCCTTCGTACTGCCCTTGGGCGCCACCATCAACATGGACGGCACCGCCGCTTATCAGGGCGTGTGCGCTCTCTTCATCGCCCAAATTTACGGCGTCGATCTCACTGCCGGCCAGTATCTCACCATTTTGCTCACCGGTACTTTGGCCTCTATCGGCACCGCCGGTGTGCCCGGTGCGGGCTTTATCATGCTCACCATGATCCTCACCGCCATCGGTCTGCCTCTGGAAGGCTCTGCCCTCATCGCCGGCATCGACCGTATTTTGGATATGCCTCGTACCTCTGTTAACGTTACCGGCGACGCCTGCGTTAACTATTTGGTAGACAGAAGCGAAAAGAGCAAATAAACCGTAAACCATCGGACGCTTTTACTGCCCGCCGTTCGGTCCTCTAAAGCCGTGACGGCGGGCGGATCTTTTTTTGCTTCGTTGCTGCCGGCGAAAAAAGAAGAGAGGCGGCGCAAGAAAGACCGGGAGGGAGCAGGCGGCCCTTCCCCTTGTTTTTTTGCGTCATTTGCTGTATTATAGGTAGCACAAGGTCTGCACGACCTTAAATTTTAAAGAAAGGAGGAAGAACTATTGCTGCGTACATTCATCAGATTGACTATCGCCTTGCTCATAGCCTTGGCCGGACTCATACTCATCAATTACAGCCTGCCCTATTTGTCGGAATATTTGGGCTATGATCTTCACGGCAATGCGATCTTCGGACTGAGCCTGGCCCACGTCATCATGGGCGTTATGGGCTTGGTCATCTTTTTCTGGCTGGCGCTGGTGCTGTCGCCTTTCATCACCGACAGGCTTTTCGCTTTCGGCGAAAAAGTGAACAGCACCTTTTCCAAAACTCCCACCAGCGACATCATGATCGTGGTCTTCGGCATCGCCTTGGGCCTCATCATCGCCAACCTTTTGGGCGCGCCCTTTTCTCATCTGCCCATCGTGGGGCCTTTCATCCCCATCGTCCTCAGCCTCATCTTCTCGGTGGTGGGCGCTCAATTGGCTTTGCGCAGGCACGGAGACATCGCCGCTTTCTTCAATCGGCTCTCCATCAAAAGGCCGGAGCGCAAGCCGGGGGCTAACATCATGGACGGACCCTTGGGCGACAGGCTTTATTCGGGCAACAAACTGCTGGACAGCAGCGTGATTATCGACGGCCGCATCATGGACATCATCGCCGCCGGCTTTTTGGAAGGTAAACTGGTGCTGCCCTCTTTCGTGCTGCAAGAATTGCAGCGGCTGAGCGATTCTGCCGACAGTTTGAAACGGGCCAAGGGCAGAAGAGGCTTGGATCTTTTTTACGACTTGCAGAACAGTTATAAGCAGCAGGTGGTGGTGGTGGAGAACGATTACGACGACATCCCCGACGTGGACAGCAAGTTGGTGCGCTTGGCCAAAGAAGCGTCTTGCATCATCATGACCAACGATTACAACCTGAACAAGGTGGCTGAGATCCAAGGCGTGAAGGTGCTGAACGTCAACGAATTGGCCAACGCCATCAAGCCCGTCCTCGCTAACGGCGACGAAGTGAGCGTTTATTTGGTGAAGGAAGGCAAAGAATACGGCCAGGCCGTGGCCTATTTGGAAGACGGCACCATGATAGTGGTGGACGGAGGCCGGCGCTTTGTGGGCAGCCGCCAAGACGTGATAGTGACCAGCGTCCTGCAGACGGCTGCGGGACGGCTGATCTTTGCCAAATTGCTGCGGCGCTGAATCATGCCGCCCTGTGTTTAAAGGCAGGGCGGTCTTTTTTTAGGCGAGTTTTACCCTAAAGGGCCTTACACGAAAAAGGAGAGAAGCTGTGGAAGAGCTGGTTTGCATCGTGCCCGCTGCCGGCAAAGGAGAAAGATTGGGGCTGGGTTATAACAAAGCCTTCGCTCTTTTGGCGGGGCTGCCTGTTTTGGCCCGCACTTTAGAGGCGGTGGCAGCCGCCGGTCTGATCAAAGAAGCGGTGGTGACCTTGGGCGCCGGCGAATTAGAGGAAGGACAAAAATTGCTGGAGCGTTATAAAAAAGAGCGTTTTCCCGAGCTCGAGGTGAAATTGGTGCAGGGAGGAGCCACCCGCACGGCCAGCGTGGCCGCTGCCTTGGCGGCAATAAAAGAAGAGACTCCTTACGTGGCCGTTCACGACGGGGCGCGGCCTTTGGCCGAGCCGGAGCTCTTTGTGCGCACACTTCAAGCGGCGACTCGTTTTGGCGCCGCTGTGGCCGCTGTGCCTGTAAAAGACACAGTCAAAGTTACAGACGACGAAGCTTTGGTGCTTTCTACGCCGCCTCGAGCCTCTTTAAAAGCTGTGCAAACGCCTCAAATTTTTCGCCGGGAGCTTTTGCTTAAAGCTTATGCCCGCGCAGTTGAAAATAAAATGGAAGCCACCGATGATGCTTCTCTGGTGGAAGCGATAGGCGGCAAAGTGGTCTGCGTGCCGGGCTCCGCTAAAAACATCAAGATCACAACGCCGGAGGATCTGCTTTTGGCAGAGCTCCTTTTAGGCAGACAGGAGAAAAAAATGTACAGAACAGGCAGCGGCTTCGACGTGCATCGCTTGACAAAAGGGCGCAAGCTGATCCTTTGCGGAGTGGAGGTGCCCTATGAACTGGGCCTTTTGGGCCACAGCGATGCGGACGTAGCGCTGCACGCTTTGATGGACGCATTGTTGGGCGCGGCCGCTTTAGGCGACATCGGAAAATATTTTCCCGATACGGATGAACGTTTTAAAGGCGCCGACAGCAGAGAATTGACGAAGGAAGTGGCCCGCATGCTCCGAAAAAAAGGTTACGCTATCGAAAACGCAGACATCACGATCATCGCTCAGCGGCCGAAGCTGGCTCCTTTCATCGAAAAAATGCGGCAGATGACAGCGGCCGCTTTGGGCATCGAAGCGGAGGCGGTGAGCGTGAAGGCCACCACCACCGAAGCTTTGGGCTTCACCGGCCGAGGCGAGGGCATCGCTGCGCAGGCAACGGTCCTTTTGTCGCGAGAGTTTCAGAGAAAATAATTTAAAGCAGGGCGCAAGGCCCTGCTTTTATGATATAATCAAAAGATAAGACGGAGAGCGGCGAGCGCTGCTCTTATCGAGAAAAAGAAAAATTTCCGGAGGTCGACTACATGGAGAAAGAGGTAAGGGTGCGTTTCGCTCCCAGTCCTACCGGACCTTTTCATATCGGCGGGGCCCGCAGCGCCCTGTTCAATTATTTGCTGGCCAAAAAAAGCAAAGGCAAGTTGGTCCTGCGCATCGAAGACACGGACTTAGAGCGCTCCAGCAGAGAATCGGAAGAAAATATCAAAGCCGCCCTGCGTTGGCTGGGGCTGGACTGGGACGAAGGGATAGACGTGGGCGGACCTCACGCCCCCTATCGGCAAACGGAACGGCTGGACTTATACCGCCGCTACGCTCAGCAGCTGGTGGCCGCGGGGCAGGCTTATTATTGTTATTGCACCGACGAAGAGCTGGAGGCCGAGCGGCAGAGCTTGCTGAAAGAAGGAAAGATGCCACGCTACATGGGGCGGTGTCGCGACCTCAGTCCCGAGCAAAGAGCCGCTTATGAGAAAGAGGGCCGCAAGCCCACCATTCGCTTCCGCGTGCCGGAGCATAAAGAGATCGCAGTGAGAGATCTGGTGCGGGGGACTGTGGTCTTCGATTCCGACAATATCGGCGACTTCGTCATCATGAAGTCGGACGGCCTGCCCACTTATAATTTTGCGGTGGTCATCGACGATCACGCCATGAACATCACCCAAGTGATCAGGGCCGAAGAGCATCTGTCCAACACTCCTCGGCAGTGCCTGATCTATTCCGCCCTAGATTTTCCCCAGCCGATTTTCGGCCACATCTCTCTCATTTTGGGGAAAGATCATACCAAAATGAGCAAGCGGCACGGAGCTACCAGCGTTGATCAGTACCGCCGCTTAGGCTATCTGCCCGAGGCCATCGTCAACTTCTTGGCGCTTTTGGGCTGGGCTCCCCCCGGCGAGCAGGAGATCTTCAGTAAAGACGAATTGATCGCAGCCTTTTCCATGGACCGTGTGGCCAAAAATCCGGCGGTCTTCGACTTGGATAAACTGAATTGGATAGATCAGCACTACATCCGTCAGCTGAGCGTCGAAGAATTTTACGAATTGGCCAAACCGCATTTGCAGGAGAAAGGCTATATCACCGGCCGAGAAACGGGAGAGGAATTGGAGTGGCTGCAGCGTGTGACCGCTACCGCTCAGGAACATGTAGCCTATGGTGCCCAGATTCCCGCAGCCGTGAGTCTCTATTTCGAAGACGAGTTCCCCTTGGAAGACGAGGAGGCAAAAGCAGTGCTTTGCGACTCCACGGTGCCTGAAGTGATGGAAAACTTTTTGCGGGAACTGGCTAAGGCGGCGCCGCAGGATGCGCCTAGCGTGAAAGCTGTCTTCAAAACGGTCCAGAAAGCTACCGGCTTAAAAGGCAAAGCCGTGTTTATGCCCGTCAGGGTGGCCCTCACCGGCAAACAGCACGGGCCGGAGCTGGCTGCCATCATCCCTCTCTTGGGGGCCGAGCGCTGTCGAAAGCGCATCACCGCTACTTTGGCTAAAGCAGGCGTGAAGTTAAGTTTGTAAAAAGAACAGAGCAGACAGTATCTAGATAAGGAGGCCGCTCGTGATCAGAGTATATAACACCCTCACCAAGGGGAAGGAAGAATTCAAACCGTTGGAAGCGGGAAAGGTCCGCATCTATGTGTGCGGGGTCACCCCCTATAATCATCCCCATATCGGCAATGCCCGACCCTTCGTGACCTGGGACGTGATCCGCCGCTTTTTGGAAAGCGAAGGCTATGATGTCCTGCACGTGCAAAACTTCACCGATGTAGACGACAAGATCATCAATGCCGCCAATAAGGAAGGGGTCAGCTGGGCCGAGATCGGTGAGCGCTACATCGCCGCTTATTTTGAGGTGATGGATAAATTGAAAGTGCGCCGGGCGCACATCTATCCTCGGGTCTCTGCGCATATCCCCGACATCATCAAGACGGTGGAGACCCTCGTGGAAAAAGGCTTCGCCTATGCGGTGGACGGAGATGTTTATTACCGCGTGGAAAAATTCCCTCACTATGGTGAACTTTCCGGCCGCAAGCTGGCTGACATGCTGGCGGGGGCCAGAGTTGATGTAGACGACCGTAAGAGCAATCCCATGGACTTCGCCCTTTGGAAGGCAGCCAAACCGGGTGAACCGGCGTGGCCCAGCCCTTGGGGTCCCGGTCGTCCCGGCTGGCACATCGAGTGCTCTGCCATGAGCATGAAATATTTGGGCGAAAGTTTCGACTTTCACGGCGGCGGCAGCGATCTGATCTTCCCCCATCATGAGAACGAGATCGCTCAGTCCGAAGGCTGCAGCGGCTGTCATCCCTTCGTTCGCTATTGGCTGCACAACGGCTTCATCACCGTCAACGAAGAAAAAATGTCCAAGTCTTTGGGCAACTTCTTCACCGTTAAAGATATTTTGGAACACTACGAACCGGAAGCGTTGCGCTTTTTCATCGTCTCCACCCACTATCGCTCTCCTTTGGATTTCAGCGATCAGCGGCTGACGGAAGCGCAAAAAAGTTTGGACCGCTTGGCCAAGGCCAAAAAATTACTGGACGAATTGAGCCTCGTGCCCGGCGGCGGCCCCACCGAGGCAGGCAGGGTTCTGGCAGATAGGGCCCTTTCTTTGCGACAAAACTTCAAAGAAGCCATGGAGGATGATTTCAATACCGCTTTGGCCATCTCTTACATGTTCGCTTTGGCCCGCGACCTGCAGACTTATGCCAAAATTTTGCAAGCAGAAGGACAGGCTCCGGACGGCAAAGCTCTGGACGTAACCAAGAAAGTTTTTGCTTACATGTGCTCCGTCATCGGTATTTTGGAAGAGGACGCTCCCGCAGCCACCGTTGTTCAAGAAGACAGCGGCCCCTCCCAAGAGGCGGACTTGGTGCAGTTGATCATCGACCTGCGCCAAGATGCCCGCAAAGAAAAAAATTATGCCTTGGCCGACAAACTGCGCTCCGCTCTCGCTGCTTTAGGCATCGTCCTTCAGGACACTCCTCAGGGAGCTGTCTGGTCCAAAACTGCTAAATAAAATGCGCTTTGAACGATACAGCGCCATCAAGCGGCACGCTTTGACGATGTGCGGCGAGGGTGCCGACGAACTTAGAACACCGGAACTCTTGAACCCGCTGCTTTTGGCCTACATAGGCGACAGCGTCTTCGGCCTTTATGTGCGGTTGCGTCTTTTGCCTTCATCCCCTCAGGTGCGGCCGATCAACGATCTTTGCGCCCGAATGGTGAGCGCCGTCTGTCAAAGCAGGGCCATGCTGGCCTTGGCAAAGCAACTTTCTCCCGAAGAAGAGGTCATCTACCATCGGGGACGCAACGCCAAAAGTACGGTGCCTAAAAGCGCCTCGGTGGCAGAATATCGTCAGGCCACCGCTTTGGAGGCTCTCATCGGCTGGCTCTTTTTGACAGAGCGGCAGCAGCGGTTGCAAGAAATTTTGGCGCAGACCTTCGACCTCATCGCCGAGGACTTGCAAAGAGAGGATCAAACATGGAGATAAAAGTGAAACTGCTGCGGCACACACCGGAGCCGGACAAGACGGTAGCCATGAGCGCACGCTTGTGCTACAGCCCGGTGGGGGCTGCCGAACTGGAAGAAAAGATCAGTCAAGAGCAGGCTGCCAAGCTGGTGAACAAGCTGGTGGAGATGGGACATTTTTCCACCTTGGAGCACGTCACATTCACTTTCGCCATCGAGGGAGTATCGAGGGTGCTGAGCCATCAATTGGTGAGGCATCGCATCGCTTCCTACTCTCAGCAGTCGCAGCGCTATGTGAAAGAGCACGACTTTGCGACTATCATGCCTCCCACTGTGGCCGCCAGACCACAAGCGGCCGCCGAATTCGAGGCGCTGATGAAAAAGATACGCGACCTGTACGACGACTTTATCGAGGAGGGCATCCCGGCTGAAGATGCCCGCTACATTCTTCCCAATGCGACGGAGACCAAACTGGTATGCACTTTTAACGCTCGTTCTCTTTTGAATTTTTTCAGCTTAAGGTGCTGCAATCGAGCTCAGTGGGAGATCCGCCATTTGGCGAATTTGATGTTGGCGGAATGCAAGCGGGTCGCTCCCTGCATTTTCGCTCAGGCCGGGCCTACCTGCGTCAGCTTAGGGCTGTGCCGCGAGGGAGCCATGAGCTGCGGCCGATTGGAAGCCTTGCAGCGAGCAAAAAAAGCACAGGCAGAAGCCGCAAAAAAGTAAGGGCCGCTTAAAAAAGGGCGAAGAGGGGAGATGGAAAGAGTGGCAGGCAAGCAGGCCAAGGACGACGGCGAATTGTTGGTGGGCCGCAATCCGGTGCTGGAAGCGCTGCGCAGCGGCCGATCTATCAATCGGCTCCTTGTGGCCAAAGGCAGCCACGGAGGCTCCATCGGCGAGATCTTGGCTCTGACCAAGGAGCGGGGCATCCCTTACGATCTGGTGAGCTCTGATCTTTTGAACGGGCTCACCCAACTGCCTCATCAGGGGGTGGCCGCAAAAGTTGCACCCTATGCCTATGTCGGCGTCGAAGATATTTTGGACAGAGCCGCAGCGAAAGGCGAGGAACCTTTTTTGCTGCTGTTGGACGGAGTGCAGGACCCTCACAACTTCGGCTCTCTTGTGCGGACGGCGGCAGCGGCGGGAGCCCACGGGGTGCTGGTGCCCAAACGGGACAGCTGTCCTCTCACTGCTGCGGTGGCCAAGGCGGCGGCCGGGGCTTTGGAGCATATCGCCGTGGCCCGAGTAGCCAACATGAGCCGGGCCATCGAACTTTTGCAAAAGGCAGGCTGCTGGGTGGTGGGGGCCCATATGCAGGGGCGAGCTTACGAAGAAGTCCACCTTACAGGGCCGTTGGCTTTGGTGATAGGAGCCGAGGGAAAAGGCTTGAGCCGTTTGACGGCTGAGCGCTGCGATGAACTGGCTGCTCTGCCCATGCCGGGAGGCGTAGGCTCTTTGAATGCGGCGGTGGCCGGAGGCATCCTTCTTTATGAAGCGCTGAGAAGGCGGCGACAGGGCAGCGTTTGAGATGAAGGAATATATCATCGTAGACGGTTACAATGTGATCAATAATTGGCGGGAGTTCACCGCTGTGAGAGAGCAGAACTTGGAGCACGCTCGAGAATTGCTGACGGCACTTGTGGCCGAGTTCGCCGCTTTTCGCGGTTTGGAAGCGATAGAGGTCTTCGATGCTTTAGAGGTTCCGGGCAGTGCCGAAAGCGAGCGTATCTGCGGCATCGAAGTGGTGTACACTGCCGAGGGAGAAACGGCGGACAGTTGGATCGAAAGAAAAACTTACGAATTGGGCCGCAAGCGGCAAGACAGCATCTATGTGGTCACCGGCGATTATGCGGAACAGCTGAACATTTTGGGCAGCGGCGGCTACCGTATCTCCGCTCGGGAATTTCATCAGCAATATTTAAAAGCAAAAAAGGAAATAACAGCCAGGCTGCATCATCCGGTAGGCGGTCTCAACAGACGGGAACTGGGAGACAGAGTGGACGGGAGCGTTTTGGAACGCTTGGAGCAGTTGCGGCGATCGAAATAGAGAAAGAGGGACAGCGAAGGAGAGAAGAAAATGGAAAAAGAGAGGGCCAACGATCCCTATAGCGCCTTCGACAGTATGGCCGATGAAGAGGTAGTGCTGATAGCTCAACAGCAGGACAATGTGCCGGCGCAGGAATACCTGTTGCACAAATACAGAAATTTCGTCCGGCTCAAGGCCCGCAGCTATTTCCTCATCGGTGCCGAAAGGGAGGACATCATCCAAGAAGGGATGATAGGCCTCTATAAGGCGATCAGAGATTTCAAAAAAGATAAGCAAGCCTCTTTTCGGGCTTTTGCGGAGCTTTGCGTCACTCGGCAGATCATCACAGCCATCAAGACGGCGACGCGGCAGAAACATATCCCTCTCAATTCCTATGTGTCTTTGAATAAACCTATTTACGAAGAAGACTCCGACCGTACTCTTTTGGACATCATCAGCGGCATGAGGGCGGCAAATCCCGAAGACATGGTGATCAGCAGGGAAGAATTCGATGACATAGAGAGCAAGATGAACAGCATCCTCAGCGATCTGGAGTGGCGGGTGCTGATGAGTTATCTGGACGGGAAGTCGTATCAAGAGATAGCCGCCGATCTGGATCGGCACATCAAGTCCGTGGACAACGCTTTGCAGCGGGTGAAGAGAAAATTGGAAAAATATATCACCAGCCGAGGCGACATCACCGACCTGCGCTCCGTTTACAGCGGACTCTTGGCGATGGACCCGGAGGAGCGGTTCAAAAATAAAAATCGCAAATGAGCCCGGGCTCTGTGACATTACTGTGAAAGCGGGCTTTTTTGGCCGACGGGCCTTTGCCTTAAAAGGGTTTTCAGCGTCGGCAGCGAATATAAGCAACACAGACTGGCAGTAATTAGCACTTCGGTGTTGAGGAGGTTTTCTATCATGAGCCAAGTAGATGAATTAGTTAAGGTCGTTAGAGAGGCCCAGGCAGACAAGGGCAATATCGTGGTGGTGACGGGCAAGCCCGGCAGCGGCAAAAGCAAAGTGCTGCGGGAAGCCGCTCAAGAGATGAAATGGACTTATATCGATTGCCGCATGTTGATCAGCGAAGAATTCTTGGCCATCCCCGCTGCCGACAGAGGCCTTTATGCTCCGGATCTTTTTACCGAGATCTTGGAAGGCTATAACGCCGAGGTCATCATCCTCGACAGACTGCAGACTTTGTTCGTGCCGGTCTTTCACATCAACACCGATAGCTTGATGCGCAAATTGAGCAAGAAGTTCACCATCATCGCCGCTTGGCCCGGCTACAGAGACCACGGCTATCTTTGCTACGATAAATTCGACGGTTCCGAAGCCATCCGCATCAGCCCCGACGGTTTCAGAGTTTGGAACGTGGAGTGACGACGATGGCTGAAGAGGAAGCGAAAAAGCGCCGTTTTGCCGTTCTCACCGGCGGCGGCGACTGCCCCGGTCTCAATGCGGTGATCAGGGCAGTGGTCAAAACTTTTTTGCAAAACGGCTGTGAAGTTTACGGCGTGCCCAACGGCTTCAACGGTTTGGTGAACGGCACTTTGCAGAAGCTGGATCACGATTATGTCTCCGGCATTTTGCCTCGGGGAGGCACGGTGCTGGGCACCACCAACAGAGACAATCCTTTTAAGTTCGCTGTCGAGACCGAGGGACAGATTGTCTACAAGGATATGCGGCAGCAAGTGGTTGATAATTTAAATAAGTACGATATCGAAGCTCTGGTGGTGATCGGCGGCGACGGCAGTTTGAACATCGGCGCCAAATTGGCCAGAGAGTGCGGCGTGAAAGTGGTGGGCTGCCCCAAGACCATCGACAACGACCTGCCTTGCACGGAGCGCACCTTCGGTTTCGATACGGCCATGTCTATGGCCACCGAGGCTTTGGACAGATTGCACACTACGGCCGAGAGCCATCATCGAGTGATGGCTTTAGAGGTGATGGGCCGCTACGCCGGCTGGATCGCTCTGCACAGCGGCATAGCCGGGGGAGCCGACATCATCCTGCTGCCGGAGATCCCTTACAAGTTGGACTCTGTGCTGGCCAAGATCAAAGAACGGCAGGCCAACGGCAAAAATTTCAGCATCATCGTGGTGGCCGAAGGAGCAAAACCGGTGGGCGGCGAGCTGTCGGTGGCCCGTTTGGTGAAAGGGAGTTTCGAACCGATCCGTTTGGGAGGCATCGGCGAAAAACTGGTGCGTAAGATAGAAGAACGGACGGGGATAGAGTCGCGCTGCACGGTGCTGGGCTACTTGCAAAGAGGAGGCACTCCTTCCGCTTTCGATCGGGTGCTGGCCACCCGCTACGGAGTGGCGGCCGCCGAAGCCTGCTTAAGAGGAGAGTACAACGTGATGGTCTCTCTCTATCACGATGAGATCGTCACCGTTTATATTCAACGGGCGGCTTCGGAAGCTCGCAGGGTGCCCGTAGACAGCGAGATCATCCGCACCGGACGGCAGATAGGCATCTGCTTCGGCGATTGAGAACACGAAGAAAAAAAGGAGGTCACATCACTGCGGCCTCCTTTCGATTGTTAGTGTATAATTTTCGTTGGCAAACTCAATAAAATAAAGGGAAGGGTTTTCCCCTTCCC
>CANQBR010000005.1 GCA_947589605.1 uncultured Phascolarctobacterium sp.
ATTTTGCATGATTAGGGAAGGGGAAAACCCTTCCCTTTATTTTATTGAGTTTGCCAACGAAAATTATACACTAACTGCCGCACCGCGCGTACTCGAACTTTTTTTGCGAAGGCTTCGCTCTGGCGGGCTTTTTCTTTTTGTGATAAAATGAAATCGTAGAACTTGAAATTTTTTGCGTCTGCTTTTTTGCGAAAGATCGAGGATGTGAGACCTATGAAGAAAACTTTTTTGCTCGCCGCTTTGTGCTCGGCTTTTTTGCCTTTGAGCTCTGCCTTTGCGCCCTCAACTTTTGCGGCTCCCGCTGCGTCTGAACAGACGGAGGTGAGCGGGGCCTCAGCCGTTAAAGAAGAGCAGGCCGCCGCGATCATCGAGGCCCAGCCGACTGCCGAGACCTCTCAAGTTGCGGTAGAGCCGGCGGAGGAGCCTGCTTTCACAGAAGAAGTCATCGATACTGCCGCCATGGCCCAAAGGTTGGCGGAAGAAGACGGCGACATCCTCTATGTGGACGCAGACGGAGCCGTCACCGTTTACTACGACAGCGCCGCCGACAAGGGCCTGCGCACCCGCATCGCCGCCGGCGCTCCTTTGGGCGTCACCCTGCGTCTTTACACCAACAACAAAGACACCTTCCTGCACATGTACAAAACTTTGCAAAAACTCCAGGGAGGCAGCAAAGAACTGGGGGCCTACCGCATCCTCACCGACAGAGAATTGAACAAAGTATTGAAGAACGGCACCGAGGTCTATCGCTGCTGGTTTATGCGGGTGCCCAAAGAAAAGGGCTGGTCCGGCGGAGGCTTGGGCATCGGTCTCGGCTTCGGCTTCGGCGGCGGCCCTCATCATCATCACCACGGTCCCTTTTTCGGCATCGGCCCCTGGTGGTGAAGAGAGAAGCCAACATCGATGTATATTTAAGGACTGCGGCTTTGTGTTGCGGTCCTTCTTTTTTACGATGACATGAAAAGCGGCGATCCTCGCCATCAGAGCTCCGCTGTTTTTTTATAAGGAAAGAGCCGTCCTATCTTTTTGAGACAGAACGGCTCTTGTTGCTTATGTCGTGATTTTTTCCCAGAGAGTCCTTCAGTCCTGCTCTTGGTCGTGGTAGATAGCTGCCAAGTTCGCCAACCGATCCCCTTCGGCCAAGGTGATGACCTTCACTCCTTGGGTGGCCCTGCTGAGCTTGGAGATCTCATCGCAGTTGACCCGCAGGATGATGCCCTTATCGGTGATCACCATGATCTCTTGCGTTGGATCGATCACCTTCATGCCGATGACCGGGCCCGTCTTGGTGTTGATCTTGAGATTGATGAGGCCCTTGCCGCCGCGAGACTGTTTGCGATAAGCCCTCACTGCCGTCCTCTTGCCCAAGCCTCTCGCTGTCACCGTCAGCACTTCTTCGTCTTGATCGGCCACGCTGTCGAGGGCCACGACCTCGTCTTCTTTATCGAGAGTCAGGCCTTTCACGCCCCGGGCGCTGCGGCCCATGGGCCGCACTTGGCTCTCGTCGAAGCGGATCGCCATGCCCTTTTTGGTGGCGAGCACTATCTCGCGTTCACCGTCGGTCAATTCTACGCCGATCAAAGCGTCATTTTTCACCAAGGTGATGGCCACCATGCCGGTGCGCCGCAGGTTGCGGAATTCCTGCAGGTCCGTCTTCTTCACGATACCTTTTTTGGTGGCCATGAAGAGGAAGGGCCCCTTCGCCTCGACATCTGTCTCTTCCCCGAAATCCAGCACCTGTTCTTCCACGGCTTTTTCGTTTTTCATGTGTTGACCTACGGGGATGATGGCGGTGATCTTCTCTCCGTCTTGCAAGTCGAGGAGGTTTTTGATGAAGTTGCCCTGGGCGTTGCGGCCGTAGTCGGGGATCTCATAGCCTTTTTTGCGGAAGACCCGGCCCTTGGCGGTGAAGAAGAAGATGTCGTCGTGAGTGGATGCTTTGAAGAAATGCTCGGAAGCATCGTCTTCCTTCTTGCCGCTGCCGCCCTTCTTCCCTTGGCCGCCCCGCTTCTGACTGCGGAAGTTGTCCAAAGTCTGCCGTTTGATGTAGCCCTTGCTGCTCAAGGTCACCACTATCTCTTCTTGGCGGATCAGATCTTCGGGGTCGACCTCGTCCTCCGCCCCTTCGATGGCGGTGCGCCGCGCATCGCCGTAGCGGCTCTTCAGCAGCAGCAGATCTTCTTTGATGACTTCCATCAGCTCGTGCTCGTCTGCCAGCAAACCTTCCAAATAATCGATGCGGCCCAGCACGTCTACATATTCGTCTTCGATCTTTTTCCGCTCTAATCCCGTGAGCCGTTGCAGGCGCATGTCCAAAATAGCCTGAGCCTGCCGTTGGCTGAAGCCGAAGCGTTCCATCAAAGCGGTGCGGGCCGTATCGGCCGTAGCGCTGGCCCGAATGGCGGCGATGACGGCATCCATGTTGTCCAAGGCGATCTTCAGGCCTTCCAAAATGTGGGCCCGGTCTTTGGCCTTGGCCAATTCGTAGCGGGTACGGCGGGTATAAACTTCTTTTTGGTGGGCCAGGTAGTGGACCAGCACCTCTTTCAAGTTCAAGATCTGGGGGCGCCCGTCCACCAAAGCCAGCATGATGATGCCGAAAGTGGTTTGCAGCTGGCTGTGCTTATAGAGCTGATTCAGCACCAGCTCCGGCCGGATGCCTCCCCGCAGCTCGATGACCACCCGCAGCCCTTTGCGGTCCGATTCGTCACGAATGTCGCTGATGCCCTCGATGTCCGGCTTTTTGTCTTTATCTTTGGGCCGAGTGGCTTCGGCGATGTCCTCTATCATTTTGGCTTTGTTCACCTGATAGGGGATCTCCGTCACTACGATGCGGTGCCGGCCGCTTTTGCCGATCTCTTCCACGTGGAGCTTGGCCCGCACTTTCAAAGTGCCGCGGCCGCTAAGATAGGCGTTCTCTATTCCCTCCCGGCCCAAGATAATGGCGCCGGTGGGGAAGTCCGGCCCTTTGATGGCCGTCATCAACTGGTGGATCTCTGCGTCCGGGTCGTCGATCAGCATCACTAAGCCGTTGATGACTTCAGTGAGATTGTGGGGAGGGATGTTGGTGGCCATGCCCACGGCGATGCCGCTGGAGCCGTTGATCAACAGCTCCGGCACTTTGGCGGGCAGCACCGCCGGCTCTTTCAACGATTCGTCGTAGTTGGGCACGAAGTCGACGGTGTCTTTTTCGATGTCTTCCAGCATCACTTCCGCCATCTTGGCCATGCGCACTTCCGTATAACGCATGGCGGCGGCTCCGTCCCCGTCCACGCTGCCGAAGTTGCCGTGGCCGTCTACCAAAAGATAGCGGGTAGAGAAGTCTTGGGCCAGGCGCACGATGGCTTCGTAAACGGAGATGTCTCCGTGAGGATGAAATTTACCCAGCACTTCGCCGACGATACGGGCCGATTTTTTATACGGTTTGTTGGAAGCCATGCCGGCTTCCTGCATGGCGTAAAGGATACGCCGATGCACCGGCTTCAGCCCGTCCCGCACATCCGGCAAAGCCCGCTGGATGATGACGCTCATAGCGTAATCGATGTAAGATTTTTGCATTTCTTCTTCCAGGCAGACCGGCACTATCTTGCCGGCTGCCGGATCAAAAGTGTTGTCCTCCACTGGCCTTACCCTTATCTTTCTTCCTCAGTGTACGATGGAGCGATGCCACCACATATAGTAATATTATAGCATAATTTGCGCTTTTACGCAAAATATTGTGAAGCTACTTCGCGACCTCCTTCTCTTTTCGACTTTGCTTTTTTTGCCGCGGTACCCGAGGCTCGGTGAGCCTGTAACTGAGCTCCAGCAATCGGCAAAGAGCCCGATCGCCCACGCTGCCGTCTAAAAAAAGACTGAGCCAATGTTTTTTGTTCATGTGATAGGCCGGCCTGATGCCCGGCTCCTGCCACAGCACTTCGTTTTCCGAGGGCACTCCTTTCACGTTGACGATGTCGATGCTGCCGGTGCCGGACAGGCCCAGCTTTTTTCTCTCCACCCGCAGCAAAACGGCATACCATTTGCCGCCTCTGTTGCGCAGCACCGCTCCGTCATCATCTTCCCACAGGTATTCCGCCTCCGTGCCGTAGCGCTCCAGCGCCCATTGCAGCAATTCTTCCCTGTTCATTGCAGACCTCTCTTCTTTTCGCCCGAGCGAGCCGAAATGTTTTTGCGTTCGCTCTTTTTCTTGTCCTTTGCCTGTTTTTCACGTAGCATCATATAAAAGTGTGATTTTTTTCACACAATTCCATATAAAAGTGTGATAAACCATGGAAAGACTGCTTTTAAAAGACTTGCTCTCGCTTGGAGACCTTGCTTCTCACAGAGCTGCATATTTTAAAATAATGCGCCGCGCCCGCAAGCTCCCCTTATTTCGAAACAAGAGGTGCTACGGACTGACGAACTTTTTTCTTCGTCTATTTTCAAAAACAGTCTGACCTTTTTTCTCGAACGGCGGTCTTTGCCTGCGCAAGTTAAAAAAGCTGACCTTTTCGTCAGCTTTTTTATGTCGCGAAAAGGCCGGACCTTCCCGTCTATTTGAAGAATATATCGTACACCTGCTTGCCGATCAGCACGATAGTGACCGTGAGAAAGAGGGGCCGCACATAGGACGTCCCCTTGCTGATGGCCAGCCGGGAACCGCACAGGGCCCCAACGATCATGGCGCAGCCCATGATCAAACTGTAATACCAATAAATGGTGCCGGCCAAAGCGAAGCTGACCAAAGCTCCCAAGTTGCTGCCTAAATTCAAAGCCTTGGCGTTGCCGGCCGCCGTCACGAAATCAAAGCCCAAAAACAAAAAGCCGAAGATGAGAAAGCTGCCGGTGCCCGGGCCGAAGAAACCGTCGTAAAAACCGATGCCCGCAGCCATAAGAGCTGCTGCCCCATAGGCGGCCTTGCTCAGCTTTTCCTTCACGGAGGTGTCGGCGGCCCAGTCTTTACGGCGAAAAGTGTAGACAGCCACGGCGATAAGCAAAAGGACGATGACCTTTTTCAACAGTGCTTCCGGCAAAAGATAGACCACGTAGGCCCCCAGGGCAGAACCGAAAAAAGAAAGAGGCATCAAGAAAAGAGACAGTTTCTTGGCCATCTTGCCTGCCTTCCAGAAGGAAAGGAAGCTGGTGACGGCGCCCATGGAAGAAGCCAATTTGTTGGTGCCCAAGGCGAAGGGCACCGGCATCCCCAAAGCCAAAAGAGAGGGGGTGGTCACCAAGCCGCCTCCGCCTACGGATGAATCCACGAAGGCGGCGATGAAGCCGGCCGCGAGCAAGTAGAGCACCGTAAAAGTATCCAATACCGGTATGAAGCCGTCCATAAAAAACCTCTTTAAAAAATTTATCTTCTTGCGCTCTCAGGCAAAAAACTTCAGGTAGATCCCCAAAGCACCGTCTTCGCAGCAGGCTGTGAAGTTTGATCTGCCCGCCGTCAACACATTGCTGACGGCATAGGGCTGCAGCTGCTTCAAACAAGCACCCTTCAACGGCCATCTCACTCCTTCGATAGAAGCGAAGGCCGTTTCCGTAAAAGGCAAAAGAGAGACGGCTTCCGCTTTTTTCGGTTCCTTTAAAGCGAAGGTCCACTTTTCGCCGCCTCGGGCCAAAAGCAGCACTTCTGCTTCATCGGCCAAAAAAACAGGGCAAGGCTGCCCTTGCCGTTGCTGCCAAGAAAGAAGAGAGTAGAGAGCGCTGAAAAGATGATCGAAACGGCCGCCCCAGATGCCGCTGATGATGAGAGGAGCAGAAGGCAGCTTTGCCAACAATAATTGCAGATCGGTAGCGTCCTTTAAAGGATCGTGCTTTTCTATCTGCGTACCTAAAGCGGCGCAGCGCTCATAAGTTATATGAGAGCCGCTGTCTTCGTCTCCCACCAAAAGGCGGGGGACCAGGCCCGCTGCCAAAGCGTAGTCCGCTCCTTTATCGGCGCAAAAGAGCTCCGCCGCGGGGCAGAGCCGAACCATATCTTTCAAATAGGCGGGAGAAGGGGCCCTGCCTCCGGCCACCGCCAAACTTATTTTCTCGGTCGAGCAACTTTTTTCTTCCAGAGAACAGGTGACTTGGGGCAGTGCAAAGAGGGTGCTCATTATTTTTCCGTCACCGTCTTGATCACTACAGTGTCTTTTTCTCTTGTCACTTTGAAGGAGCAGGGCTGTTTCTTTTTCAAACATTCCATGCTGAGCTCCAATAAAAAGCGGTTCAGCCGCTCTGCTTCTTCCGCCGGCAGCAGCAGGGCAGTAGGTTTGGCAGCTGCTTTTTTGCGGACAACGGTGCTGCCGCCCTCGCCCCGGTCGATATTTTCGAAACTTTCTTTTTCTTTGAAGCCTTTCAGCATATCCTCATCGGAGAGCCCTTTAACGATCTTGCCCATTTTTTCCTCCCTTTCTTCAGCGGAAGAATTCGGTGAGAGTTTTTATGATCTTCTGCTTCGACTTAAAGAGCGAACTTTCGGAGTCCCTCTTTTTCTTTAGAGATCTAAGTTGCGCACTTTATGAGCGTTTTCTTGGATGAATTGACGGCGAGGCTCCACTTTTTCTCCCATCAAGATGTTGAAGATGCGGTCCGCCTTTTCCCCGTCTTCCAACTGCACCTGCAAAATGGTGCGGCCGGCAGGATCCATAGTGGTCTCCCACAATTGTTCGGGGTTCATTTCGCCCAAACCTTTATAGCGCTGCACGTAGGGATTTTTTTCTCGCCCCACTTCGTCCAGCACCGTCTGCAATTCTTCGTCGCTGTAAGCATAACGATGCTCTTTGCCGCTGCGCACCATATAGAGAGGGGGCTGAGCGATGAACACATGGCCCTCTTTGATCAGGTCCTGCATGTAGCGATAGAAGAAAGTGAGGAGCAGTGTGCGGATGTGAGCACCGTCCACGTCCGCATCGGTCATGATGATGATCTTGTCGTAACGACGCTTTTCGATGTCGAAATCGTCGCTGATGCCGCAGCCGAAGGCGGTGATCATGTTGCGGATCTCTTCGCTGCTCAGCATCTTGTCCAAGCGGGCCTTCTCCACGTTCAAGATCTTTCCCCGCAAAGGCAGGATGGCCTGAAAGCGTCTGTCTCTTCCCTGTTTGGCGCTGCCGCCGGCGCTGTCGCCCTCTACCAGATAGATCTCCGTCTCTTCTTTGTTCCTGCTCTGGCAGTCGCTGAGTTTGCCGGGGAGGCCGCCGCTGCCCAAAGCGTTTTTCCTGCGGATCAGGTCTCTGGCTTTTTTGGCGGCGATGCGGGCCCGAGAGGCCAGCATGGCGTTGTCGATGATCTTTTTGGCGATGGCCGGGTTCTCTTCCAAATATTCGTTCAAAGCGTCGCTGACCAAGCTTTCCACCAAAGGCATCACTTCCGCATTGCCTAATTTGATCTTGGTCTGGCTCTCGAATTGAGGATTGGGTATCTTCAGGCTCAGCACGGCGGTGAGGCCCACTCTCACATCTTCGCCGCTCAAAGTATCGTCTTTGTCTTTCAAAAGCCCCTTCTTTTTGGCGTAGTTGTTGAGGACGCCGGTCAAGGCCTTGCGGAAGCCGGAAAGATGAGTGCCTCCTTCTTCCGTATTGATGTTGTTGACGAAGGTGAAGATATTTTCGTAGGTAGTATCGGTGTATTGAAGGGCAGCTTCCACGATGATGATGTTCTTCGCACCGTCGGTCCCCGTATCCTTCTGCCCTTCCAGATAGATGGGCTGAGGATTGATCAGGTCCTTATTTTCGTTTTGCTGCTGCACATATTCCACGATGCCGCCGGCAAAGTGGAACCTCTCTTGCAACGGAGTCGAAGGACGCTCGTCGGTGATAGTGATGGCCACGTTTTTGTTCAAGAAGGCCAGCTCTCTCACTCTGTGGCGCAAAGTGTCGTATTTATAGACCAGCTCCGTGAAGATCTGACTGTCGGGTTTGAAGGTGACGGAGGTGCCGCTCCCTTCGGCGCTGCCTTTCACGTAGAGGGGAGTGGTGGTCTTTCCCCGGGTGAAGGCGATGCCGTAGCACTTGCCGTCTCTTTTTACTTCCACTTCCAAACGCTCGCTCAAAGCATTGACGCAGGTGACGCCTACCCCGTGCAGGCCGCCGGATACTTTATAAGCGCCGTCGCCGAACTTTCCTCCGGCGTGGAGCACCGTCATGATGACTTCTACCGCCGGCTTTTTTTCTTTCACAGTGTTGTCTACGGGGATGCCTCTGCCGTTATCTTTGACGGTGATGCTGTTATCGGGATGGATGAACACTTGGATGTCGGTGCAGTAACCGGCCAAGGCTTCGTCGATGCTGTTGTCCAGCACTTCGTAGACCAAATGGTGCAGCCCTCTTTCGCTGGTGCTGCCTATATACATGGCAGGCCGCTCCCGCACTGCCTCTAAGCCGCTCAAAGTGCGGATCTTTTTTCCCGTATATTCCGCTTCTACTTTGGTGGAAGCGGTTATCTCTTTATCGATCTCGGCGCTGTTTCTCATCTTTTTGTGTTTTTCCTCCCCTCATAAGTAAATAACGTATCTTCTTTCCTGAAAGACTTTTCCGCCCTTTTTCTTAAAGTAGTCGAAGAGATAGGCGAAAGATAAAGGGCTGTCTTCGTTAAAATGCAGCTGGCTCTTTCTTCCGGCGCTTCGGCCAAGTCGATCACTTCATAGCGCCGTCCTTCTTCCTCTATATATTTTTTCACGCTCTCCGCTTCTAAAAGCCTAAGATCGAAAACGGCGACGAGCTCGCTGCTTTCGATCATACAGTCAGAGCCCAAGTGCAGGAACATCTTTTTTTCTCCTCAAATGACGCAGACAGTTTTGCCATTGGCTCTTGGTGATCTCCGCCGGCTTTTTGCCGGAGAGGAGCAGCACCGCCAGCTGTTCTTCTTCTTCGTCGGCGTTGCCCGCTCTCACTTTTTCGCAGTAATAGTCGAGAAGTTTGTCTCTTTCTTCGTTAAAGAGCAGCTTATCGCAACCGTTCAAAAGGAGAGCGACTTCTTCATATCGCAAATAGGGCTGGGCCTGCAGCACTTCGTCGATCTTTTTTCTTTCTTCTTCTTTCAGCCGGCGCCGACAGATGCTGCAGATCTTTTCTCCTTCTCTTTTTCTGCCGCCGCAGCGGGGGCAGGGGAGAGGAGAAAAGAGAGGTCCAGCTTCTTTTGCTTCGTCTTTTTTTCTCGTCTCTTTTTTGCTCAAGCTCCCTGCGTTGAAGCGCACGCTTTTTATTTTTCCTTTTCCTTTTAAGGCTTCATTTACTTTCGTCAAAAATTCGTCTTTCAGCATGAAGAGCTGCTGAGCCAGCACGCTGTCGGCGGTCTGAACGTAGAGTATCCCTCTTTCGATCTTCTCCGCCCGGCATTGCTCTTTTAAGAGACTGCCTACTATTTTCTCCCACTGCCTGTTTATAAAGACCACCGAGTATTCTGCCTTCACTTTCCGGTCTACGGGATATTCTTTTTTATTTTTCAAGGCCGGATCGAAGAGGCGGTCCATGACCAAAGAGGCAGTTTCAAAATTTTTCATGCTTTTCACGCCGGATCTTTTACGAACCAAAAAGAAAAAAGAGACGGACGAGGCTCATTCGGGGAAGACTCTTCCTGCTCGGACCCGAAAGAAGGCGCTGCCGGGGAGAGGAGGGATGAGAGCCTTATCGTTCACGGTGATGAAAGTCTGCACCTTACCGTCGATAAAGTGCAGCAACTGCTTTCTCCTATCTCCGTCCAATTCGCTCATCACATCGTCTAAGAGCAGGATGGGAAAGTTGCCTCTTTCTCTTCTGCTGTATTCCAATTGCGCCAATTTCAAAGCCAGCACGCAGCTGCGCTGCTGACCTTGCGAAGCAAAAGAACGCATAGTGAGAGCAGGGCTCAAAGCCAAAAGCAGATCGTCTCGATGAGGACCCACGCCGGTGCTGCCTCTGGCTATATCTTCTCTTCTTCTTGCCTCCAGCAAAGCGGCATAACCTTCCGGCGTCGGTCTTTCTTCGGAGAAAGAGGAACCTTCTTTTATTTGATAAGCCAGCTCCAAGCTCTCTTTCTGCTCGGTCAAAGAAGAATAGACTGCGGCGGCCAGCTCTTTCAACACTTCTGTCGCCGCCAGTCTTTTTGAAGCGATGGCGGCAGCCAAACGGCAGAATTCTTCATCCCAAGGCAAGAGCAGAGAAAGAGGAGCGCCTTCGTCTCTGATATCTTTTAAGAGTTTATTGCGCTGCTGCACCGTTTTGTTGTAGCGAAGAAGAAGATCGAGATAGAGAGGATCGGTCTGGCTCAGCTGCATATCCAGATAGCGGCGGCGCAGAGCCGGCTCTCCCTTCACCATCAAAAGATCTTCGGGAGCGAAAAGCACTACGGAAGAAGAACGGTAGTGGACCTTGGGGGCTATCCTGGCGCCGTCCGCTTCTATCTCTTTTCTTCCCCTCGTCCCCTCCTGCCATCTTTTCACTTTCAGGCGGTGCTTGCTTCTTTCGTCTTCATAATCGATAAAGACGGAGAGTTCTCTTTCTCCTATCTTTATCAAGTCTTCTTCGTTGCCGGTGCGATGGCTGAGACCGCAGGAAGCGTAATAAAGAGCCTCCAAAAGATTGGTCTTCCCTTGGGCGTTGGCGCCGTAAAAAACGTTCACCATCGCCCCTAAAGCAAGGTCACAGGAAGCCAGATTGCGAAAATTATAACTGTAAAGAGAAGTAATCCTCATGCTCTGCCGTTCCTGTTTTTGCGGCTCAATTGAAATTTACCCTCACGGGAGTGACGATGTAGGTATAATCCGGCTGCTCCGGTCCCTGCACCCGCACCGGTTTCAGAGAATTGTTGAAAGAGAAGCACACCTTCTCGCTGTCTAAATTCTTCAGGATATCAACGATGTATTTGGAATTGAAGGCCACATCCAAAGGCTCGCCGGCAGTCTCAGCAGTCAGTAATTCTTTGCCGCCGCCGTTGGCATCGTTGTTGCTGGTGATAGTCAACAGCCCGTCTTCGATGTGCATGCGGATGATGTTGTAGTCGCTCTCGTTGGAGAAAAGAGAAACTCTCTCTACCGCAGCGGTCAGGTCCTGTACGTTCATCACTGCGCTGATGGCGAAAGAAGTAGGCACCACGGCCTTGTAATTGGGGAAGCGGCCTTCGATGAGGCGGCTGACGATCTTGATCTCGCCCACTGTGATCATGATCTGGTTATCGACGATATCCAATCTCACCAATTGAGGCACGCTGCCTCCCAGCACCTGGGCTATCTCCGAGAGGACTTTGGCGGGGATGATGACGTTCATGTTCTCGCCGCCGGGCAGTTCCATGGTCCTGATAGCCAACCGATGGGTGTTGGTGCCTACGAAGGTGATCTTTTCGTCTTCAACTTCCAAAAGGATGCCGGTGAAGAGAGGCCGCGATTCGTCGGAAGCGCAGGCAAAGCGGGTCTTTTTGATCAGCTCCTGCAATTTCACGTCGTCGATGGTCAGGCTCTTGGTGCCGGTGAAAGAGGGGAAAGAAGGATAATCTTCTTCGTTCATCAAAAGCAGGCGGTATTCGTTATCGGAAAATCTCACCAGCAAAGAACCGGCGCTGATGGTTTGCAAAGTGACGGTGCCGGAAGGGATCTTAGCGAGGAGATTGCCCAATTGAGCCGCTCCCACCACTACGCTGCCTTCTTCTTCCACCTGAGCTTCCATGGAGCAGGAGATGGCCATATTCAGGTCCATCCCCACCACTTCCAATTGACCCGGATGAGCTAGAAGATGAAAGCCGGAAAAAATAGGCGTGCTGCTTTTGCTCATTATGGCATGACGGGCGATCCTCAAAGTTTTATTCAACGCTTCGCTATCACAGAGCACTTTCATTTACACACAGACCTCCTTTTTTATCTATGTATGATTAAATTTTTTAAATATAGCCGTAGTAGTAATAAGGGCTGTTGAAGTTGTGGATAAGAAGGGGACGCCGTGACGCCCCAAAGGGGAGAGGCTGTAGATAAACCTGTTGACAGTCTTTTTGACTTATCCCGACTTTGCACAGCTTTGCGACTTATCTACAGGTGCTCTTCTTTTTTCCACAGCCTTATCTACAGCTCGTGCGCTTTTTTCGTCAGGAAGTGAACTGCTCTTTGAAGAGCTCTAAAACTCTTTTGAGAGAGAGGTCTTTTTCTTTTTCCTTCGCTATCTTTTCGTAAGCGTGGAGGGCAGTAGTGTGGTCTCTGCCGCCGAAGGCTTCTCCTATCTTCGGATAAGACATATCTCCGTATTCCCTGCACAGATACATGGCGATCTGCCGAGGGTAGGAGATGTTTTTGCTCCTCTTTTTGTTGAAGAGAGCTTCGGGAGGCAGATCGTAATAATCGGCGACCGCTTTCACGATGACGTCGCAGGTCAATTGCTGCCTTTTCGTCCTGATGCCGATGTCCGCCAGCACTCTTTCGGCGGTGTCTGCGTTCATGGGCATGTTCATCAAAGAAGTGAAGGCTTTCAGCCTATTGTAAGCTCCTTCTATCTGCCGCACGTTGCTGGTGATGTTGGCGGCGATGGCGGTCAGCACGTCGCTGGGCAGTTCGGTTCCGTCTTCCATGGCTTTTTGCCGCAAGATGGCGATGCGGGTCTCCAGATCGGGAACTTGGATGTCGGCCAAAAGGCCTCTTTCGAAACGGGTCTTCAAGCGGTCTTCCAAAGTTTCAATTTCTTTGGGCAGCCGGTCGCTGGAGATCACTATCTGCTTATTGGCTTCGTATAAAGTGTTGAAAGTATGGAAAAACTCGATCTGAGTCTGTTGTTTTCCTTTTAAAAATTGGATATCGTCGATGATGAGGCAGTCCAATTTTCTGTATTTGGACTGAAAGAGCTCGGTGGTCTTGTTGTAGATGGAGTTGATGATCTCGTTGGTGAACTGTTCGCTGGATACGTAGAGCACCCGGGCAGAAGGATCTTTTTCTTTGATCTTGTTGCCTATGGCATGCATCAAATGGGTCTTCCCCAGGCCTACGCTTCCGTAAATAAAGAGAGGATTGTAAGAACGGCCGGGTTTTTCCGCTACCTGATGGGCGGCGGACCAAGCCAAACGGTTGGAGTTGCCGATGACGAAATTCTCAAAGACGTATTTGGGATTTAAATTGCTCTTTTCTTCGGGCTGCTCAACTTCCTGCCGGGCGGGGGAGAGGGTCGCTTCTTGAAGAGAGCTCACATTTTTAGGCTGCTCTTCTTTTTGTCCTTCTTCACACTCCACCGCCAGCCGCAAAGGGCGGCCGCTGCACTCTTGCAGCAAGTCTTCCAATTGAGCAAGATATTTTTCTTCCAGCATCCTTTTGAAGAATCGATTGCGCACCACCACGGTATAGGTGTTCTCCCGAAGAGAGAGAGGGGTGATGGGCCTTATCCATACTTCGTAGAGCTTTTCGGAGACCAGAGCCTTGGCCTTCTCCTGCAGTTTCGACCAGAGCTCGAACACTTCGTAATCTTCCATGACGACGCAGCCTTTCTCTTCGTCCTTTTCTTCGCTACCTTCGCTTTAAAACAGATATTTTTTGCACAAGTTCAGCTGAGATAAGGACTGATAGGCTGGTCGTAACCTCTTTCAGCCATGCCCCGGCGGATGTGGGCTACCTCCTCCGGATCGGAAAGGATGGCCAGAAAATCTTCGAAGACCTGCCGAAAAGCCTTGCTGTTCTCGTAAGTGTAGCCGTTTTTGGAAAGGGCGCAGATATATATTTGAGCCAAAAGAGAAGTATCCACGATGATCCTCTCTTCTCTTATCTTGTTGTCGTCCATGTTTTTCAGCCTCTTTTTTATAATGAAGTCTAAGAGCAGGACCAACCGAAAAAAGAGCTCCGAGCTTTTTTTGTCGCTCTCTGCCCCTTTAGGACAAAGTCCCACCAGTATTATATTTTATCAGACAAAAGAGCACTGGGCAAGAGAAAGGGCATTTTTTTTAAAAGACGCTGTCATTTGTCAAAGTAAACGCAAAGTGCGGCTTCGGTCTTTTTGCATTTATTTTGACGAAAGGGCCTTTGCATTTACTCTGACAAAGATGCGTTTATATTGACGATCGACCTAAAAAAAGCGAGAATTCTTTGCCGTTTATTTCGAGCCTTTTTCTTTTAAAAAAACTGCGCTGCGCTGACTTGAAGCAAAATGAAAATACCGATGCTTCTCGGACCCAAAGCTCGAAAGAAGAGCTCGATCTCAAAATGCAAGAAGTCGAAAACTTCGGCTTTTTTGCAAAGAACCGAAATTTTTGAATGCAGGTCTCTCGGTCTTCTCTTTTTCTTTTCGCGGCAAAGTTTTTCAAAGGACTTTTTTGCTTTTTTCCTTGACGGCTGTTGACTTTTTTCATATAATATTTCAGTAAAGTCGCTGCTGTGATCATATTTTTTGCATATTTTGTGGCGCGGCCCTGCCCGAGGCCTGTGCCGATAAATAAAAAAGTCGCTCATTTTAAGCAACTGACTACTGACAGAAGGAGGGATAAGCATGAAGCGTACGTTCCAACCCAACAACTTGAGAAGAAAAAGGACTCACGGGTTCAGAGAAAGGATGAAAACTTTAGGCGGCCGTCAGGTTTTGAAAAGAAGACGCGCAAAAGGCAGAAAAGTTTTGTCTGCATAGGATCAAGACAGGCCGTCAAAGCGGCCTGTTTTTCCCATGTGAGGAAAATTTCGGGTGACTGCATGGATGAAAGACAGACCTTCAGCAAAAACGAGCGGTTGAAATCCAAGAGGCTCTTTCAAAAAGTCTGCACCCAGGGCAGGATAATCTACGACGGCTGCGCTCTGCTTTACATCTTACCGGGCGAAGAGGGAGAGCGGAGGCTGGGTCTTGCCGTCGGCAAACGTTTGGGAAGTGCGGTGGTCCGCAACCGCACGAAGAGATTGATGCGGGAAGTCTTCCGGCGGCATAAGGAAGAATTGAACGAGGGCTGCGACTATGTTTGGCTGGCCCGCCGCCCTTTGATCGGGGCAGGTCTTATTATGACAGAAAAAGTTTTTCTTCGTTTAGCTAAGAAAGCCGCCGCCGGCGACACAAAGAAAAGATCATGCAAAAGCTGTTGATAGGGTCGATCAAACTTTATCAGATCTTTGTCTCGCCCCTTTTCGGTCCTTGCTGCAGGTTTTATCCTTCCTGCAGCGCTTACGCTATCGAGGCCATTCGAAAAAAAGGGGCGTTAAAGGGGAGTTATTTAGCTGTGAAGCGGCTTTTGCGCTGCCATCCCTTCAATCCGGGAGGCTATGATCCGGTGCCGTAGCAGGGCCTGCTGCTAAGGAGTGATATTTTGAGCATACTCAGCAATTTAGCACAACAGATCATTATGTTCTGCTTTTCTTTGACGGAAGCGGTGGGGATACCCAACTGGGGTCTGGCCATCATCTTGATGACCATCATCGTGAAGATCGTTCTCTTCCCCCTCACCAAAAAGCAGATAGAATCCACCAAGGCCATGATGAAGCTGCAGCCGAAAATGGACGCCATCAGGGCCAAATACAAAGACGACAAAGCGAGGATGAACGCAGAGCTGGCCAATCTGTACAAAGAGGAAAAAGTGAATCCTCTCTCCGGCTGCCTGCCTCTTCTCATCCAGTTCCCCATCATGATAGGCATCTTTTACGGGATCAGGGATATGACCGCCGCCCATGTTTTCGATCAGCATCCCGACTTTTTGATCTGGAACATTTCTGTCACTCCTACCGAAGCGGCAGGGGGAGTCATCGCCAGTTCCGCCTTTATGATTTATATGATCCTGCCCATCTTATCCTGCATCACCACTTTCATCGCTTCCCGGCAGGCCATGCCCGGCGGCGGTGCCCAAGGCGGTGCTCAGGGCAAGATCATGTTGTACTTCATGCCCCTCTTCATTCTTTATATCAGTAAGGATTTTCCCATCGGCCTCATCATCTACTGGACAGTGATGAACATCGTACAGATCGGACAGCAAATGTTAATGGACAGGATGGCCGCTAAGGGTTCGAACGTCAAATAAACATGACGAAGGATCAAGGAGTTGAGAAAATGGCATATGTAGAAAAATCGGCTCGCACCGTGGAGGAGGCCATTGCCGCGGCATTGGCGGAACTTCGGATCGGCCAAGAAGAAGCGGATATAGAGATTTTACAGAAAGCCAACAAAGGTTTTTTGGGCATCGGCCGCAAAGATGCCAAGGTGAGAGTGCGGCCCAAGAGCGAAGCTCTTCACGATGAAGAAGGCGAGAGCGTACAGGAAGCGACCGACGCCGCCGTGAAAGCGGTGAAAAATGCCGCATCAGTTGCGGCAGCCGCTTTCGGTAAAAGAATGGAAGAAGCCAAAGGAGAAGCAGGCAAACGCTTCGAAACTTCCCGCCGGGAAGCCGGTCGCAGGTTCAGCGAAGTGAGGGAAGAAGCCGGCCGCCGCTTCCACGAGGCCAGAGAAGAAGCCGGCAAACGTTTCGCGGAGGCCAAGGCCGACGCCATCGAAGGAGCCATCGGCGCCTTAGAAGACATGAGGGACAAAGAAGACCGTCCCTATCGCCGCGAACCCCGCCGCTACGCCCAAGATGAAGAAGCCATCGCCAAGGCCAAGGAATTTTTGCAGAAGATATTTCAGGCCATGCAGGTGGACGTGGTCTTGGAAAAATTCGTCAGCAAGTACGACGGCACCGTCACCTTCCGCCTCTACGGCAGCGATATGGGCATCCTCATCGGCAAGCACGGCCAGACTTTGGACAGCTTGCAGTATTTGACCAATCTGGTGGCCAATAAGAACAGCACGGAAAGAGTGCGCATCATCATCGATGTGGAAGACTACCGCGACAGAAGGGTCGAGACTCTGAACCGTTTGGCCTACCGCTTGGCCGGCAAGGTGAAAAAGAGCGGCCAAAGAGTGGCGTTGGAACCGATGAATCCCCATGAACGCAAGATCATCCACATGGCCTTGCAGGGAGACAGACGGGTCACTACTTTGAGCGAAGGGGACGAGCCCTATCGCCACGTAGTGATAGAGTTGAAGAAATAAGCAGCTTTGCGGCCCGGCAAAAATTTTTGCTGGGCTTTTTTCTTGGCGGCGACGGACATGACAGAAAAAGAAAAAAGCAGGCGAAACGAAAAAGGCGATAACATCATAGAGCAAGACACCATCAGCGCCGTCAGCACCGCTTTGGGGCAGGGGGCTGTGGGCATCGTCCGCCTCAGCGGTCCGCAGGCTTTGGCAGTGGCCGAAAAACTTTTTAGGACGCCCGGCGGAAAAACTCTGCAAAATTTTCCTCCCCGCCGTTTGACCTACGGTCATATCGAGGATACGGACGGCACGGCGGTAGACGAAGTGCTGGCCGTTTACATGGCTGCCCCTCGCTCCTATACCGGCGAAGCTGTGGTGGAATTTCAATGCCATGGGGGAACTGAGGCCTTGCGAAAGATCCTCGCCCTCACCTACGGGGCCGGGGCTCGCCCGGCAGAGCCGGGAGAATTTACCAAAAGAGCCTTTCTCAACGGCCGCATCGAGCTTACTCAGGCTGAAGCGGTGCTGGCTTCTATAGCGGCCCGCTCGGAAGCGGCGCTGAAAATGGCGGCCCGCCAGCAAAAAGGAGAGTTGGCCGCCTGCATCAGAAAGTGGCGGCAAAAATTGCTGGACCTCATCGTCCACATGGAAGCCTGCATTGATTATCCCGAAGACGACATAGAAGCGGTCACCTACAGACAGGCAGGTCGGGTCGTCGCAGAAGTGAAGCAAGGGTTGGAAGAACTGTTGAGCCGGGCCCGCAGCGGCAGGCTCGTGCAAGAAGGCCTGCCTATCGCCATCGTCGGGCGGCCGAATGTGGGGAAGTCCAGCCTTTTGAATGCTCTTTTACGGGAAGAGAGGGCTATAGTGAGCCCCATAGCCGGCACCACCAGAGATACTATTCGCGAACAGTTGCTGTTGGCAGGGGTGCCGCTCTTATTGGCGGACACCGCAGGCATCCGCACTACCGGCGATAAAGTGGAGCAGTTGGGAGTGGAGCGGAGCTTAGCCGCTTTGGAGCAGGCGCAGCTGGTGTTCTGCGTCCTCGATATCGCTCGAGAACTCAGTGCCGAAGATCGGGAAGTGTTGGCCGCATCCGCCGCTAAAGACCGCTTCATCATCCTCAACAAAGCCGATCTTCCTCACGTATTAAAGGCCGATGAGATCAAAGCTCGCTGCCCCGCCGTTGCGGTGCTGCCTTTTTCCGCAACTACCGGCGCCGGCATGGAAGCTTTGGAGCAAGCTTTGGCCGCCTATGTCTTCGGGCAAGAAGGCCGACTGAGCGAAGGAGTGTACATCCAAAACGGAAGACAGGAGGCTCTGGTGCGGCGAGCCTGCTCTTCTCTTCGGGAAGCAGGGGCTGCCATCGCCGCCTCTCTGCCCTATGATTGTATCGAAGTGGACCTGCGGGAGGCTGCTGCTGCCTTGGGAGCGGTGAGCGGGCAGGCGGTGCAGGCGGAAGTGATCGATGAGATCTTCGCCCGCTTCTGTGTAGGCAAATAATATATATAAGAAAGAAAAGAGATCAAGGTCAACGCCCATGAAGAAGATCCAGGACCATTACGAGGTGATCGTTATAGGAGCCGGGCACGCCGGCATCGAAGCGGCTCTGGCGGCAGCCAGGCTGGGCTGTCGTACCCTTTTGGCCACTTTGTCTTTGGATAATTTGGCTTTGATGCCCTGCAATCCCAGCATAGGCGGCCCCGCCAAAGGCCACTTGGTGAGAGAGATCGACGCCTTGGGCGGACAGATGGGCTTGGCGGCAGACAAAGCATGTTTGCAAATGCGGCTGTTGAATACCGGCAAAGGTCATGCGGTCCATGCCCTCCGCGGTCAAGAGGACAAGGCTTTCTACCACACTTTGATGAAAGAAACGGTGGAAGAGCAGGAGAGACTGGAACTCAAACAGCTGATGATCGACCGGCTCATCGTGGAACAGGGCCGGGTAGTGGGGGTAGAGGCGGAAAGCGGAGAGCTTTTCGGGGCCGACTGTGTTATTTTGGCCAGCGGCACTTATCTGAGAGGGGCCGTCATCTGCGGGCAGGTCCGCTACGAGTGCGGGCCCAACGGCCTGCGCAGCGCCCGAAAATTGAGCGCATCATTGCAGGAAGCGGGGGTGCTATTGCAGCGCTTCAAGACCGGCACTCCCGCCCGTTTGGATGCCAAAAGTTTAGATTACGCCAAGATGCAAATACAGGAAGGCGACGAAGAGCCCCGCAATTTTTCTTTTCTCTCGCCGGCTCTGCCGCGGCAGCAATTGCCTTGTTGGCTCACCTACACCAACGAAAAGACCCACAAGATCGTACGGGACAATCTCCATTTGTCCGGGCTGTTCAACGGCATGGTGGAGGGCGTGGGGCCCCGCTACTGCCCTTCCATCGAGTCTAAATTGGTGCGCTTCGCTTCCAAGGAAAGGCATCAGCTTTTTATCGAGCCGGAAGGGCGGCACACCCGCGAAATGTACGTGCAGGGGATGAGTTCTTCTCTGCCGGCGCAAGTGCAGCTGGAATTTTTGCAGACCATCCCCGGTTTGGAGCACTGCCGGATGATGCGGGCAGGCTATGCCATCGATTACGATTGTCTGGACCCTCTGCAACTGCGGCCCTCTTTGGAGCATAAGAGCATCGAAGGTCTCTTCAGCGCCGGGCAGAGCAACGGCAGCAGCGGCTACGAAGAGGCGGCGGCTCAAGGCTTGATGGCGGGGATCAATGCGGCCCGCAAGCTCAAAGGGCTGCCCCCCTGTATCTTGCGCCGCGATCAGGCCTACATAGGGGTGCTCATCGACGATCTGGTCACCAAAGGGACCGACGAGCCTTATAGGATGATGACGTCTCGTGCGGAATACCGGCTTTTGCTGCGCCAGGACAATGCGGATCTGAGGCTCACGGAGCTGGGGCAGCGGCTGGGTCTGGTGGACGAAGAGCGCTACTCTCTTTTCACCGCAAAACGAACGGCGGTGGAGAGAGCTTTGGCAATGTTAGCCGCCATCAATCTCAGCCCCGATGAAGAGACCAATGCCAAATTGATCGCCTTGGGCAGCGCCCCGGTGAAAAGCGGCATCAACATGACAGAGCTTCTGCGGCGCAAAGAGCTCTCTTATCAGGCCTTGGCCGCTGCCTTCTCTCTGCCGTCTTTGGCGCCGGAGGTGGCCGAGCAGGCAGAGATCGACATCAAATACGAAGGTTATATCGCCAAACAGAAAAAAGAAGTGGAACGGTTCTTGCAATTGGAAGACAGGCTGCTGCCGGAAGATCTGGATTATAAAGCCATCAAAGAATTGAGTTCGGAGGCGGCGGAAAAACTGGAGAAGATAAGGCCCCGCTCTTTGGGACAGGCCGGCCGCATCAGCGGCGTCTCTCCCGCAGACGTGAACGTTTTGCTGCTCACCTTGGAAGTGCGCCGCCGGCGGCAGAAAGAGAGAGAAGATGGAGTTTAAAGAGATCTTGGCCCGGCGGGCGGCAGAGGCAGGCTTCGCTCTCGGTCCCGAGCAGCAGGACCGTTTCGCTCTCTACAATGAGCTGCTGCTGGAGACCAACGCGGTGATGAACCTTACCGCCATCACCGACGCGGAAGGAGTGGCGGTGAAGCACATAGTCGATTCTCTCTTGGCTTTTGAGCCCGGTATGGAGGGACGCAGGCTGGCAGATGTGGGCAGCGGCGCCGGCTTCCCCGGCCTGCCTTTGAAGATCTATTGTCCCGGTCTGGAGGTTGTGCTCATCGACAGCATAGGCAAGCGGGTGCGTTTTTTGGAAAAAGTCGCGGCTGCTTTGGGCCTTGACGGCGTCGCCGTCATCAACGGCAGAGCGGAAGACATAGGCCGGCAAAAGGGGCAGCGGGAGGCTTACGACTTCGTCACCGCCAGAGCGGTGGCAAAATTGGCGTCGTTGGCGGAATACTGTCTGCCTTTGGTAAAAGTGGGCGGCTTTTTTCTGGCGTTGAAGGGGAGCAACTATCGAACAGAATTGGAAGAGGCCGGACCGGCCATCGCCATCTTAGGCGGGAAGCTCTTGGCAGTGCGGGAACTGCAGCTGCCGGGGAGCGGCGAAGGCCGGGCCCTCATCAAGATAGCAAAGAGCAAGAAAACTCCGGCTGCTTATCCCCGTAAAGGAGGAGCGACCAAGCGGCCTTTGGGGAGGAGGGAAGTTTGAAATGATCGAAGACGGCTTTTCCGTGTTGGACGGAGATTTCAGCAAATTGGCTCGCCCTAAAGAAGTAGGCAAAGTAGAGAAGGTAGCCATCGAAAGGATCCTGCCCAACCCTTATCAGCCCCGCAAAACTTTCGAAGAAGGGGCATTGAACGACCTCACTGCCTCTGTGGCCATGTACGGCATCTTGCAACCGTTATTGGTGGCGCCGGCTCAGGACGGCTGCTATACCCTCATCGCCGGCGAGCGGCGGCTGCGGGCGGCAAAATTGGCCGATCTCAAAGAGGTGCCCATCATCGTCAGCCAATACGACGAGCAGCAGAAGGCGGAGATATCGCTGATCGAAAATCTGCAGCGGGAAGACCTGCACTTTTTGGAAGAGGCCGAAGGCTATGAACAGTTGATGGAGCGCTTTCACCTCACCCAGGAGGCCATGGCCGCCAGAGTGGGGAAGAAGCAGTCTACCATAGCCAACAAAGTGCGTCTGCTGAAACTTTCCGCAGCCGTGCGGCAAAAAATTTTGGAGTACGATTTGAGCGAGCGCCACGCCCGGGCTCTGCTCAGTTTGGAAAAGGAAGAGGACCGCTTGCAGGTGCTGCAGGTGGTGCGGGCCCGCAAATACAGCGTGCGCCAGACCGAAGCTTATATCGACAAGCTCTTAAAAAGCAACATCCAGAAGAAAAAGCGGCGGCCGGTGATCGTCAACGATGTGCGGGTCTACGTGAATAGCGTCAAACGCATCGCCGCGGCGGTGAAAGAGGCGGGCATCCCCGTGAACCTAGAGCAGAACATCGAAGGCGAAGAAGTGGTAGTAACCTTGCGGATCAAAAACATGAAACGGCCCAAGGACGCCCATTCCACGCCGCTGTTCAAATAAAAACAGAAAATACGGCACAGTCGACCTCCGAGCGAAGGGACTTACGGTACACGCTCGGAGGTCTTTGTTTCACGTGAAACATGAGAAAAAGTTTTCAGGTCTCCGCAAAAAACGCAAGCAAAAATTTTCGGAAGAAGTCTGCATGAGAGACGTTTCACGTGAAACATGAGGGCCGCGAAGTCTGCGTGCTTTACTGAAAACTCTTTGGAAAAAGATCATCGTAAAAACAGAAAAGCAGCCGCCGAGACCTGCGCTGCCCGGTCTTGCCGCAGCCGATATTTCGCAAAAACCGGGGATAAAACTGCGGCAGCCGGGAAAACGGCGGGCCGCGAAGTATTTTTTCCCGAGCATACTCATAAAAGCTATTCTGTGATAGAATATAAGAGATAAAGAGGAGAACGAAGGGAGGCGCGGCATGGTCAAAGTAATAGCCATCGCCAATCAAAAGGGAGGAGTGGGCAAGACCACCACGGCGGTGAATTTGGCTGCCTGCTTGGCGGAGCTGGGCCGCAAAGTGCTGCTTTTGGACTGCGATCCCCAGGGCAACGCCACCAGCGGCCTGGGCATCGACAAGCGCAGTTTGAAGACCTGCGTTTACGACAGCCTGATCCGCGACGTGCCGATGGCAGAGAGCATCATCCACACTGCCTACTCCGGGCTGGACTTGCTGCCGGCCCGCATCCAGCTGGCCGGCGCCGAGATCGAACTGGTCTCCCTCATGAACAGGGAAGGGCGGCTGAGGAGTGCTCTGGAGAGAGTGAAGCACGCTTACGATTACGTGCTCATAGACTGCCCGCCTTCTTTGGGCCTTTTGACGGTGAATGCCTTGACGGCCGCCACTTCCGTTTTGGTGCCTATCCAGTGCGAATTCTACGCTTTGGAAGGGGTGAGCATGTTGATGAACACCATCCGGCTGGTGCAGCGCAACCTCAACCCGGCGCTGAAGTTGGAAGGGGTGGTGATGACCATGTTCGACGCCCGCACCAATCTGTCTCAGGATGTGGTCAACGAAGTGCAGAGCTATTTTAAGACGAAGATGTACCGCACCATCATCCCCAGGAACGTGCGGCTCAGCGAAGCGCCCAGCCACGGGCAGCCGGTGCTGGATTACGATAAAAAGTCCAAAGGTGCCCAGGTTTATCTGGCATTAGCGCAAGAGGTGATCGGCGATGAGTAAAAAAATTTCGGGAGGCTTGGGCAGAGGCTTAGGGGCCCTGTTCGGAGAGAACGGCCCGTTGGATGTCCCTGCGGCGGCTGCGGCCCAAGAAGCCCAAGAAACAGATATCGACCGGATAGTCCCCAATCCTTTTCAACCGCGCAAAAATTTTGCGGAGGACGGTTTAGAAGAATTGGCCCGCTCCATCGCTCAGCACGGAGTGGTGGAACCCCTCATCGCCCGGCCCCAGGGCGACGGCTATCAATTGGTGGCCGGCGAGCGGCGGCTGCGGGCGGCCAAATTGGCAGGGCTGAAGAAAGTGCCGCTGATCGTGCGGCAATATACCGATAACCAGGCTCGAGAAATCGCTTTGGTGGAAAACATCAACCGCCACGACCTGAACCCCATCGAAGAAGCGGAGGGCCTGCGGGCCCTCATGGAAGAGTGCGGCCTCACCCAGGAGCAAGCAGCGGAAAAAGTGGGGCGCAGCCGGGTGGCGGTGACCAACATTCTGCGGCTTTTGAATTTATGCAAGCCGGTGCAGGAGCTTTTGGCCCAGGGCAAGCTGAACATGGGCCAAGCCCGGGCTCTTGTGGGCCTCTCCGCTCAACTGCAGGTGAAGGTGGCCCAGTCGGTGCTGGAAAAAGGCTGGAGCACCCGCATGACCGAAGAGGTGGCGCAGCGGCTGAAGGAAGGCAAAAAAATAAAGATCTACGAAAAGATCGTCGAACAAGTGATAGAAAAGCCCAAAGGAAGACAACAGAGCGAGACTCAGCTGCTTGCCGATTTCGGCCGGGAAGTGGAGAGCATCACCCGCCGCTGGCTGGGCACCAAGGTGAAGGTGCTGCCTTTGAGTACCGATAAAAGAGGGCGGCAGGCCGGCACCATCCAAATAGAATATTACAGCCCGGAAGATCTGCAGCGCATTTTCGAATTGCTGCAGGGCGGGGCCCCGCAAGAGGAAGCGCCGAGCAAAGAAAATAAGATCGTCAAGCTCTCCGTCTGAAAGGGATTTTGTTAAAAACAAGATAAAGAAGGTATAAAATGGCAAACATCAACGCCTTTTTAGGCGAGCAACTCTTCTTCGTTCTTTTAGGGGAAGCCCTGCTCTTTCTCATCCTTTTGGGCCTGCTGCTGAAGACCAAGCACAAGGTGAGCAAGCTGAAACAAAAATACGATTTCTTCACCAAAGGCAAAAAAACGAATTTAGACGTGTTGCTGACAGAAACGTTGAGCGAGCTCCGGGCGGAGCAGGAAGCTCGGGAAAAACTGGAGGTCCGCTGCCGCGCCTTGGAAGAGCAGCTGCAGGGCTGTTTGCAGGTGGTGAAGATGAAACGCTACGATGCTTTCGACGACATGGGCGGCGAATTGAGCTATTCACTGCTGTTGGCGGATAAACATCAAGACGGCGTGATCCTGACCAGCATCTGCGGGAGGGAAGAGCAGCGCTCCTACATCAAAAAATTGGAGGGAGGAAAGCCCTCTCACCCCCTCACACTGGAGGAAGAAGCACTGCTTTGAGATCCTTCGCAAAAATTTTAAATTTTCACACAAGCGCAGAGAGTTGCCTCCGTAAAACTAAGCAAAAAGACCCGTCGGAAAACCGACGGGTCTTTGTCTTATAGGCTGTTTGTTTTGCTTACTCTTCCTGCTCTAACTGAGCGGCGCAGTCTACTGCGAGCACGCCGGCGGCCTTGAACTCTTGCAGGGCGGCGGCCACGGTGGCAGGGGCGATGCCCCGGCAGGCAGCTAAATTAACTACAACGGCAAAACCGGCTCGCCGCAGCTGCAAAACGGTGGTCTTCACGCAGTAATCGGTGGCCAAGCCGCCGCATAGCACAGCAGTGATGCCCCGGCTGCGCAGATATTCGATGAGGCCGGTGGAAAGATGCTCCGCCAGATCGTGATAGCAGGCGCCGTAAGGATGTTTATCCACTTCGATGCCCTTGAAAATTTGAAAGTCGTAAGCTTCGGGGTCGAGGCCGGGGATGAAAGCAAAGCCCTCTGTGCCCACGATGGCGTGGGCCGGCCAGTAAAGATCCAAATCCTTATGCCCGCTCAGAGGGCTGAGGGGAGGATGCTCTCGGTTTGCGAGCCACAGGGCCGAGGGACTGTGGGCATCGCGGGATGCGATGCGCACCGCAGCAAAGGCGGCAGCGGCGTTGAGCTCGGGGGCGATCAAGTGGCCTTCCGCCACCGGCAGTTCGTCGGGGCAGAGAGGCGTAAAAGTTTTTTGGGCGTCGATATCGAGAGCGGCGACGAATTTTTTCTCAGGCAGCAGCATCTTCATCCTCCCTTTCGTTACAGCGGTTTCACGTGAAACGCAAATATTCGCATAACTCTTTTAAACTTATGGCAGCACCCGTGTTTTCTATCTGCAAGAAAAGCTCCTGCGTTTGCGCATGAGGGCAGGCTTCTTTCGTGAAATTTTGACGCGAGCTTCGTATATGAGGCTCGTGCCTTTTCACAGCCGCTCATAAATGCCGCTCCCGCTCTTGTCCGGTGTAGAGGAATCTTCTGACCTCCATGATCAGATCCGCAGGATCGTCATCTATTATAACGTAGTAGATCATATAATTATCAACATAAATGCGATAATAAGCATAGCGGCGTTCTTGCCGAGAACGATACGGTTCGAAAGAACCCGCTACCGGCAACCGCGCCTTTATCGCCGCTTCTACCTTATCCAGAAGCTCGTTCGCCGCCTTGGGATTGTTCAGCACTTCAGCGATATAAGTGACCTTTTCTTCCAGATCATCGTAAAAAAGCGGTAGATACGTTAGGCGATACTTTTCAGCGCGCATTTATTTTTCTCCGCAAGCCGCCGAAAACTTCCTCGTGGCTCAAGCGAGCGCTTTTTTCTGCAACTTTGTCCGCTTTATCCAGCGCAGCCTCCATATCATCTGTCAATCTTGCATACTCCGCTAAGCTTAGCACCACCATCGTGCCGTAGCCGTTTTTTGTCAGAAATACCGGCTCGCCGGCATTCACGATCTTCTCTATATCGGTATATTTGTTCCTAAGGTCGGAGACCGGTCTGATCTTTAACATTCGCTGTCACTCCTTGGCAAAATTTTATCATGATCATATCATTATTTTTCATTTTATCCCATGAGCCCTGCAAAAGCAACTGCGGCCTCTTAATATATAGTAACAGCTTTAGCTATCAAGCGCTCCCTGTTATTGCAGAAAAAATTACATGATGATACAATGTAGGCACAGGAAAATTCAGCTGACACATTTAACATAGTGTATAACAGGGGGATAAAGATAATGTTAAAGAGAATCTTGTGTTTGGTTGTCTTTTTAATAGGGCTTGCTGCTACAGCCTCAGCTAGCGAAGAAGAATGGATATCTCGCTCTTTTGATTTTAGCAAACCACAACGTATTTTTATAATGCTGAACTCTGTACCACCAAATATACGCAATGGTATTACCGATAACAGGGTAACTGATATTTTCTATGCCGATGTGGCGGAGAAGGTGGCCCCCAAACTGACGGGCCATCACAAAATATTAACTTACATAGATGCCGCTAACTTCATGCGCAATAATGGCATAGATTTACCTCAACTATTTAAAACTAATCCACAAGAAGCTAATAAGCTATTAGTGAATTTTATCGTAGCCAATTGTGATTTAGTTGTAAGCTTAAACCTGCTGAAACATGACTATGTCATGGAAGGCTATTATCCCGTAGCCTATGCTTATGTTTATTTTGAAGTAGTAGATATGCACAGCGGTAACAAGATATGGACTAAGGTCGATAGTAGATTTAAAAACTATGGCGATCCCACCGGAATGTATTCTCGTATTTTGGACAAGTTCTTCTCTGACTTCGTTAAAAAACTCAGCAAAAATAGTAAGCCGTAAATTTTCTAGACGCCTATTTCCTTAAAATGCTTTCTTTTAAACTGCCACCGTTTTTGTGGTGGCAGTTTTTTTGCTATCGATTCAGCCCATACGTTTTGCTTCTCTACGTATCTATCAGTACTTGCTCGCAAGCAATGAATATCCGTCAGAATCTCGCTATACGTTGGAACAACAGGAAAAGCACCGGCAATTGCTTAGACTGTGTCCTATATTATTTTGCGCATAATATTGTGCCATATCTGACCAACTCAGCGATATCGAAGTTTGGGCCAACGGCTTGCCAAGAAAACTTCTTGGATACAAAACACCTGACGAAGTTTTCGAAAGCGAAATAGATAATATCTATACAGCTACGTCCTAATATAGCACAAGAGGTTGCTAGCTACGACTCTCCCAAGTCGGAACCCTATGTGTGGATAACACAATCGTCAATGTTTAAATTTAAATTGACCAACTTGAGATTGCAATTTGCTATAATGATACTTATACAAACATCATGTAAGTATCTTGTAATTAACATAGCTCCAGATCAAAATTGCGCTCGGTGAGACTTTCCCGCCATTCAACACGGCTATTAAGCAAATCATCACAACGAAAGCAAAAATGCCATAAATAATAACAATTTTCTTGGCTTTTCTTTTTTCTACGGGCTGTTTATTGATAGCGTATCGATATACAAATATCGGAGCAGAGTAAATAGTAAATGAAATTAGTAAACTCAAAAGTAAGTCAGTCCAAAAGGATCCCATATTTTCTGCTGAAGGTGTGGTAGTTTTGTTTACTGAGGTACTATTTACAGGCGAATTATTTGCCGATGCGCTGTTTACAACTGGATACTTAACGCTGGCGAGTAGCGATTCAAAATCCTTATAGTATGTATTTTCGTCGCTTCCAAAAAATTGAAACGTATATAAATAGCCATTTTCCATTGTTAGGAGATTAGTTGATTTCCCTTCAAACATAGTTCCTTGTATTTCCGAAGAGTATGAAAAATTGCATTTGTAATAGTCAATCCCGCCATATGATACAAGAGTAGAATCTGCTAGATTGAACATATTCTTAGTGGCTTTATCTGTAAACCATCTTTGTATGTCCTTTAAGGTTAGTTTGGAAGTGTTAATATCCGACCTCGTAAGCCCGATTTTCTCACTAGGTGACATTTTGCTCCAAATATCCGCACTCCCATAAAGCATAACTATGCCAAAATTATTATTTGATATAAACTTTGCATCGATAAATTCTCGGTGTTGTGACAATGGTAGTTGTATCCAGTTTGCCGGCACGGTAAATTCAACACCTGTTTCTATATCTTTGTAAATAAAACTTTTTGCTTCATAGCTTGATGCAGATGAATCTGAAGTTTCATTAAAATGTATAGTATCTATTATTGCCTTTAATTCGGCTTCCTGTTCTGAAGATATTGCTCTAGAATAAGAGTTAATTTTTATAGTTATGGCTCTGTTATCAAATACAGTGTAGTATTGCAGACAATGGATTCTTTCCCCATTATTCAGTAAGTTAAAGTAAAGTCTCATAAATTTTGCTTGATCATGCAAATAAAAATCATATTTTTCTATTGTGATACCCAGTTTCTCCTCAAACATATTTTTTACTGATGCCGCCAATTTAGCAAGTTTTGTGTTATCAATTTGGTTAAAATTCTTTATATCATTGGGGACCATCATAACTACAATTTCAGAAGCAGTGCTTTCGTCAATTGCGTCCAGATAAATATTGCCTGCTTTCATTTGATTTAATAATGCTTTTCCATCAAATCCATACAGCAGGCGCTTGGAACTACCAACATCGATATTTCTAGTCACAACATTATATTTTGAAGGGATATCGATGCTCATTTGCAAATCATCAAGAAAATATACTTTACTAGATGTTGCAAACACTACTGTCTGCATAGATACTAGCAAAATAATTAACACGGTGCGCAAAATTATTTTTTTCATCTCAGTTTCCCTTTCAAAGGCAAACGCCTTCGCAAATCTAAAACTTTCCAAACTAATTTGTTTATCGGATTACTATAAATTGCGTAGGGTATCCGTAGTATTGGCATCTTCTAGTTCAGCTATCTTACTATAACCTTCCTGATGCGCTTCCGGGTCTCCATATTGATTAGGGAAAGAATCACCTTTAATGAAGCATAAGGCACACAAGAGCACAGTCATAACAAAAAGATTTAATAAAGCGTTATCGTAGGTAACTATATTAAGGACAAGTATTCCAAGGCTCCAGTATCCAGATTTACCTAAATCGTGCAATCTCTTGACGTAGGTTGAAAGATTCAATATACCAAACATAAGTATACCTGCCAGTGCCAAGAAAGATACCAAAGTGTTTTCTGTATGCGCCAATGTGGCCCCAGAGATTGAATAACCCAAAAAACCTATCATCATCCTCAAGAAGAACTGCTTTCGCCCAATACGGCTTTTAAAATTCAGCCAGTTTAATTTGTTTAACCCATCACCGTTTGAAAACGCTGCTACTCCTGTACTTATAAATATCGAGAAAATGATATTTACAACAAAAAATACCAGCTTTAAAGCCAAAACTTGCAAAGCTGGCATATACCATGGTTCATAAGCAAAAGCGCCATAAATCAGAGCAATAACAACCCCGAAAAGCGAAGGTATGAATGGAAGTAAGTCTGTACCAACAAAAATAAAACAAGCAACCGTATTTTTTACAAAAAGCGGTTCCGCTGCAGGAAAAGCAGCACCAATAAAAAATGCGGCAAATTTTATTACTAATATAACAACGATATATGGCACTAGCAGGGCGCCAAGCCCCAATACCTGTCTCATCTCATTTCCCCCTTTTGTGTTATAAAAGCAATCGTTTATTATCTAATTTTTTCCCAAAGGATCAGGCCCATATTTGTTGGGTCCAGCATTTCCTTTCTTGAAAAGCAAAAACAAACCAAGTCCTAAATTAACGAAGGGTACCAGAGAAATCAAACTGAACCATGCACTAATGCCTATGTCGTGCAATCTTCGTCCCAAGAGAGAAAAGCACCATACCATATACAATATAAAAATGGGATAATGAATTAACATTGAGTTGATTCCAAAGAATTGCAAAGGTATAGATGTCAAACAATAAACTGACATTGCCAAAAGAAGCGCCAAAAAATAACGTAATCTGTTTAATCTTCCTGAAAAAGTCAGCGGCAGATACCAATACTTTTGTGTGTTATCCATAATTACCTCCCATTCAAGAGTCAAGCCCTAAAGTTTGTGTAATTTTTTTCTTATCAATTACAAAGGACTTGTTTTCTTTTTATTATAGCACAAAAGCGCTTATCTACGATTGTAAAATGCAGCAGAAAACAAGCATACGAAAAATAGCAAGAGTATTTTCATTCACCAGCACATCCCCTTTAAGCGTAGTTTAGGATCAAATTTTGACGAAATATCAAAGCTCTTTGTAATCATCAATAAGAACCTGCAAATTTTTTATACGGGCGATGGTCATTTTGGCAAGCTCAATGCCCGAGAGGGCTTTATGCCGAACATAGCGGCAAAAACTTCGCATCCCGCACCTGCGGTTTTAAAATTTTCAGCTCTCGCAAAAACTCTCTCAGAGCAGCGCAGCCCTTTTTACCGAAACTTTACGATTTGAACTTGCCAAGAGCACGGGGGCCGTGCTATGATAATAGAGAGTTAAGCCGCCGGAGGCGGAGATCGCAAGGGAGCGTGTGTGCCAAAACAGTATAAGAGAGCGAAGGAACAGTAGGAACGAACAGCGTGAAGAAGAGCATCGAGGTGTTTTGTGTGAAGTTCTTATCCTACATCATCGTCCAACTTTTGACCTTGGGCCAAGAGGAACAACAACGTACTTTCCGGTTGTAAAGAGGCTCATAAAGAAAGACAGGGGCTGCGCAAGAGGTTTTCGCCTCCTGCGCAGTTTTTGTAAATAGAGGGAAAATGAAAAAAACGATATCATTGCTGCTGTTGCTGGCCGCTGTCCTGCTGTGCTGGGGTTGCGGAGGGCAGCAGAAAAAAGAGCCGGCCAAGCTGGCTGTCACCGCTTCCTTTTACCCCATGGGCGAATTGGCCAAGGGCGTGGGCGGCGAGCTGATCGAGCTGCGGGTGCTGGTGCCGGCGGGGGCAGAAGCTCACGACTTCGAACCTTCGCCCCGGGCCGTCACCGCTTTGGGCCAAAGCAAAGTTTTCATCTATAACGGCTTGGTGGAACCCTGGGCAGAGGGAGCCCTGCGGGCAGTGGCGGAGCAGCCGGTGCTGGTCTGCCGCGCCGGAGAAGGGCTCTATCGTTTACCCGACGGCACCGAGGATCCTCACGTGTGGCTGGACCTGAGTAAAGCGCAGCTGGAGACAGAGAGGATCTGCACCGCCTTTTGCGAGGCGGACCCGGCTCACGCCGACCTTTACCGCCGCAATGCGGCGCTTTATACAGCCAAGCTGGCACAGTTGGATGCGGCCTATAAAGAGCTGGGCCGCAGCAGCCGGCGCAAGACCATCGTCTGCAGCCACGCTGCCTTCGGACATTTGGCGGCAGCTTACGGCCTGCGGCAGGAAGCGGTGCTGGGCCTTGCTCCGGAGACGGAACCCACCGCGGCGGCACTGGGCGCTTTGACGAAAACGGTGCGGCGGGAAGGGCTTGCTTACATTTTTATGGAGAGCGGTGCATCGGAGCGGGTGGCGGAAACTTTGGCGAAAGAAGCGGGAGTGAAGGTGCTGCCTCTTGATGCGGCGGAAGGCTCCGGCAGCAATGGGCTCAGTTTTCTTCAAATAACGGAAGAAAATTTGCGCAATTTGAAAAAGGCTTTGCAATGATGGACAAGATCATAAACGTGGAAAATTTGGGCTTTGACTACGGCGAGGGCTGGGTCTTTCATGATCTGAACCTGTACATAGAAGCCGGCGATTTTGTGGCGGTAGTGGGTGCCAACGGCGCCGGCAAGTCTACCTTGCTGAAATTGCTGGCCGGCATCCTTGCCCCCGATAGAGGCCGCATCTTTTTTTACGGCCGGCCCCTGCCCGAATTCAAAGAGTGGGAACGAGTCGGCTATGTGCCGCAAAATCCGGCCCGGCAGCAAAAAGGCTTCCCCATCAGCGTGGAAGAAGTGGTGGCCTTGGGACTTTTGAGCCCGCAGCGGCTGCGGGGGCCCCTCACGGCCAAAGAGCGGGGACAAGTGGCAGCCTGCCTGGATCGGTTCGACCTGCGTAAGTTGAGCGGGCGGCGGCTGGGGGAACTCAGCGGCGGGCAGCAGCAGCGGGCTTTTTTGGCCCGAGCCATGGTGAAAAAACCTTCGATCTTGCTGTTGGACGAACCGGCCAGCGGCGTCGATGCCCGGGCCAAAGCGGCTCTTTATCAACTTTTGCGGCAGTTGAACGAGGACGGAGTCACCATCGTCATGGTCTCTCACGATCTGGAACTGGCGGCTCAAGCGGCGCGGCATGCCCTCTGCCTGGACCACGGCATCTGCTTCTGGGGCCCGGCAGTTTCGGCCCTCACCCATCATCACCGCCACGGAACTTTTTTATAAGAGAAATACCGACGAGCGCAAAAAATTTCGCGATCGTTCACGCTGAAGGAGCAACTTTCGATGCCGATACCCGAACTGTGGGCCATGGATTTCATGCGCCGAGCCTTCCTGGCCGGCCTGATAATGGGAGCGGTGTGCCCGCTCATAGGAACGTTTTTGGTTTTGCGCCGCCAGTCTCTCATCGGGGACGGGCTGGGGCATCTTGCCTTTGCGGGGGTGGCTGCCGGAGCTTTGGCCGGCGTCAACGGAGTGCTCAGCGCCGCCGCAGCCTGCATAGCGGGGGCGTTGGCTATCGAACTGGTGCGGAGAAAGCTGCCGGAGGCGGCCGATATGGTGCTGGCGGTCTTTTTCTACAGCGGCATGGGTCTGGCTGCCGTCTTTTTGAGTTTGAACAGGACCGGCGGCTTCAGCCTCAGCGGGCTCCTCTTCGGCAGTCTGCTGACCGTCGGCCCCGAGGATCTGTGGCTGATAGGGGCGCTGGCTTTGGCCATAGTGCTTTTCATCGCTCTCTTTTATCGGCCGCTGCAATATTTGGCTTTCGACGAAGTTTGCGCTCAGGTAGCGGGGCTGCCGGTGGGCAAGCTCAATTTGCTGCTGGCCTTTTTGACGGCTCTGACGGTGGCTTTGTCTATGCGCATCGTCGGCCTCCTTTTGGTGGCAGCCATGCTGGTGCTGCCGGTAGCCGCCGCCTTGCAGACGGCTAAAAGTTTTGCCGCCACCTTGAAACAGAGCGTAGCCTACGGGCTGGCGGCGGTCAGCTTGGGGCTGACGGTCAGCTATTATACCGATCTGGCGCCGGGAGGCAGCATCGTTTTGACCGGCGGTTTCTTTTTCGCTCTCAGTTTCGTTCTCGCTCGTTTGCGGCGCAAAGGACGGACCGTGGAGCAGCGCTGCTCCGTGTGCGGCGAAGAAGTGGCAGAAGAGAGGAACGAGGATGAGCAAGCTCGCTGAAAGAGGAAGAGTCGATCTGCACATCCACAGCTGCGCCAGCGACGGCACCTGGACGCCGGCGGAAGTGGTGCGGGAGGCAAAACAGTTGGGCTTGGCCGCCATCGCTCTGTGCGATCACGACAGTGTGGCCAACGTGGCGGAGACGATGGAGCTGGCGCAAAAGGCGGGGCTGCACTGCCTGGCGGCCAGCGAGATCTGCGCTACCAAGGCCGGCCGCATGTTCCACATCCTCGGCTACGGCATAGATATCGGCAACGGACCCTTGTTGGCGTTGCTGCGGCACAATTGGGATCTGCTGCTGGATAAAGACGTGGAAAGCATCAAGATCTTGGCGGAGGCCGGTTGGGCGGTGGACGAAGAAGAATTCGCCCGCTATGAGTACGATCGGCGTCGAGGCGGCTGGAAGGCGCTGGCCTATTTGATCGACAAAGGGTTTTGTACCGACGTGAACGATTATTTCCGAAACATTTTTACGGAAGAGAATCACTTGGGCTTCCCTCCCTTTCCGCCCATTTCCCGGGTAATAGAAACGATCCATCAAGCGGGAGGAGTGGCTCTGTGCGCTCACGCCGCCAGCGCTTTTCACGGGCCCGGGCTGGCTGCGGAGCTGGAACTTTTGGCCGAAGAAAATTTGGACGGCTTCGAATGTTACCACAGCGGCCACAGTCTTGAAGACACCGCAAAATTGCTGTCCTATTGCCGCAAGAGAGGCCTTTTGATCAGCGGCGGCAGCGATTGCCACGGAACTTTTGTGCCGGGACGTTTTTTGGGAGAGCCGGAAGTCTGGGCCGAAGACCTGAATTTACCCGGTTTGCTGTAAAAATATAGGCAATAAAAAACGCAGACTTCGAAAAAAGTCTGCGACAAAAAAATAAGCGGTCGATCCATCCGAGCGAGCGACGAAAGGCAACGCTTTTCTTTGTTGCTTTCTCATCGTCTCGGGAGGGCCGGCCGCTTTTTGTTTTGCTCTTATCTGTATTTGTTTTTGTGTTTGGTCTTGATCTTTTTATTGGCTTCGTCGATCTTGGTATATTGCTGCCAGCAATAGAAGGCGCAGAGGGGCAGCCCTACGAAGATCAGGCCCAGCCAGCGGTTGTCCAAATAATAGTGGCCGGCCATACCGGCGATGATGGTGAGGATGATGATGATGAAAAGATTGAGTTTGATATTCAAGAGTTTTTCGCGCATAAAAGAGGCTCCTTTCTTATGAGCTGATATTAAAACCTGTTTCTAACGACATAGAAGTTCAGGCGGGACCACGATGTTGTGCCGGGGGATCTTTTTCGGATCGAAGAGGGGCAACAGTTCGGTAGGGGTGATGGGCTCGGGGCCGGGCAGCTGTCCGGCCAGCCAGGCCAGGTGGCCGATGAGGGCTTCGGCGCTGCCCAAGCGTTTTTTCAGCGCCGCCAGCTCCAAGTCGCCGTCTCTTTTGGCCAGCCGCCGTCCGTCGGGGGCCACCAAAAGGGGGATGTGGCAGTATTGCTTGGGAGCGGGCAGGTCCAGCAAACGGAAAAGATAGAGCTGCAGGGGAGTGGAGCTCAAAAGATCTGCCCCCCGCACCACTTGCGTGACACCCATCAAACCGTCGTCCACGGTCACGGCCAGTTGATAGGCGAAGACGCCGTCGCTGCGCCGCACGATGCAGTCGCCGTTTTCTTCGGCCAAAGCAAAACTGCACTCGCCGCAAAGTTCGTCGTGAAAAGAGATCGTTTCATCTGTTGTTTTGAGCCGGTGAGCCGGCGGACGCAGCCGAGCCTTGGCCGCCTGCTCCTCTGCCGTCAAGCGGCGGCAGGTGCCGGGGTAGATCACACGGCCGTCGCTGAAGTGAGGGGCCATGGCCGCATGCAGTTCGTTGCGGCTGCAAAAACAGGGATAAAGAAGGTCTTGCTGCTGCAGACGGCGAAAAAATTTTTCGTAGACGGCGCTGCGGTTGCTTTGAAAATAATTTTCGCTGTCAAAGCTGCGATAGGCTCCTTCGTCCCAGTCCAGGCCCAACCACTCAAGATCGCGGGCGAGAGCGTCGGCGTTCTCTCGAGGGCAGCGGCGGGCGTCTAAGTCTTCGATGCGTAAAAGGACGGAGCCGCCCGCTTTTTTGGCCCACAGCCAAGCCAAGAGACTGCAAAATACGTTGCCTAAGTGCAGGAAGCCGCTGGGCGTGGGTGCGAAGCGGCCCTTTACCGTTTCATTCATCGGCCTTGGCCTCCTCGGCGGGAGCCGGGATCTTTTTGGCGTTGTACTTTTGCATGGCGGCTTCGATGCCTTCGGCCAGATAAAGTTCTATCGCATCGGCCAATTCGGCCACGGCTTTTGCGATGAGCTCTTTGTCTTCTCCCTGAAAGGGACGGAGCACATGGCTGATGACGGCCGCTTCCTGCCGCGCCGGGTGGCCTATGCCGATCTTGAAACGGGGAAAGTCGCCGCTGCCCAAGTGTTCGATGACAGACTCCACGCCGCGATGGCCGCCGGCGCTGCCTTTACGCCGCACTCGCAGACGGCCCACCGGCAGATCCAGATCGTCTTGGATCACGGCGATGTCTTCGGGGAGCAGGTGATAAAAAGCGGCCCACTCTCCCACGGCCACACCGCTTAGATTCATGTAAGTGGCGGGTTTGATGAGAAGCACGCGGTGAGGGAGAAAACTTTCGGCATAATAAGCGTGGCGGGCCTGCCGGTCAAAAGAGAGCTGCCAGCGGCGGGCCAGTTCGTCCGCCACCATGAAGCCGATATTGTGGCGGGTAGCGGCATAATCTTTGCCGATGTTGCCTAAGCCTACGATCAGTTTCATAGCATCGATCCCTTCGGGCAGTAGCTGCTCCTTCTTAAAGAGAGAGATAAGCATAAAAGGCTGCCGCACCTAAACGGTACGACAGCCTCGATCAAGCCGGACCATTTAAATGGTCTTGAAAAGCTGGCTCACGGACCAATCGTTGTAGATCCGCAGGATAGTTTCGGCCAAGATAGGCGCGATGCTCAGCACCTTGATCTTGGGATGTTGCTTGGCGGGGGGCAGCGGGATGGTGTTGGTCACTACCAGCTCGCTGATGGGGGATTGGATGATGCGGCTCAGGGCCGGGTCCGTCAGGATGGCGTGAGTGCAGCAGGCGTAGATATCTTTGGCGCCCAAATTTTTCAAAGCTCTGGCCCCTTCCGTGAGGGAACCGGCAGTGTCTACCATGTCGTCCACCAGGATGCAGGTCTTGCCTTCCACGGAGCCGATGATGTTCATCACTTCGCACTGGCCCGGTTCGGGACGGCGTTTGTCGATGATGGCCATGGGGCACTGCAAGATCTCCGCGAAACCCCGGGCGCGGCTGACACCGCCTAAGTCCGGAGAGATGACCGTCATATCTTCCAAATGTTTTGCTTTGATATATTCGGCCAGCAGGGGACCGCCGGGCATATGGTCGAAGGGGATATTGAAGAAGCCCTGGATCTGAGCGGCGTGGAGGTCGATGGTGACCACGCGGGTGATGCCGGCGGCTTCCATCAGATCGGCCATCAATTTGGCGGTGATGGGCTCACGGCCTCTGGCCTTGCGATCTTGCCGGGCGTAACCGTAGTAGGGCACCACGGCGGTGATGTGGGCGGCGCTGGCCCGTTTGAAGGCGTCGGCCATGATCAGCAGTTCCATGATATTGTCGTTGACAATGGGGCCGCAGGTGGGCTGGACGATGAAGATGTCCTTGCCGCGGACGCTTTCATTGACCATTACCTGGATCTCCCCGTTATTGAAACGGTTGATGATGGCATCGCCTACGGTAGTGCCCAGATAGGCGGCTATCTCTCGGGCCAAGCCGGGATTGGCATTCCCCGCAAAAATTCTGAATCGATTTTCGTCAGACAGCATCTGCTTTCCCTCCGCAATTTTGGCCCGCCGGGGCCGCTTACGCCCTAATTATATACAAAAAGAAAGGCCTGTGCAAGGCCTTTCCTTATTTGGAACGGTATTTTTCCGCCCAGCCTTCGATATTCAGCTGTTTGGCGCGGGCGATGCCCAAAGCGGCGGCAGGCACTTCTTTGGTGATGGTGCTGCCGGCGCCGACATAGCAGTCGTCGCCCACTTTGACGGGAGCGATGAGATTGGTGTTGCAGCCGATGAAAGCGTTGTTACCGATGACGGTGCGGTGTTTGTGCTTACCGTCGTAGTTGACGGTGATGCAGCCGCAGCCCATGTTCACGCCGCTGCCGATGTCGCTGTCGCCGATGTAGGTGAGATGAGGCAGTTTGGTGCCCCGGCCCACGGAAGAATTTTTCACCTCTACGAAGTTGCCGATCTTCACGTTGTCGTGCAAAACGGTGTCGGGCCTAAGGTGCACATAAGGACCGGCGGTGATGTTGTTGCCTATCCGGCAGTCGTGGCCGTATAAAAATTGCAGATGACAGCCGTCGCCCACCTGCACGTTGGTGAGACGGACGTTGGGACCGATCTCGCAATCTTCGCCGATAACGGTGCCGCTCTCCAGCCAAGTGTAGGGATAGATGACGGTGTCGGGGCCGATGCTGACATCGGCATCGATGAAAGTAGAAGCGGGGTCCATCACGGTCACTCCTGCGTCCATCAATTTGTTCAAAATGCGGCGGCGCATGAGAGCTTCCGCTTCCGCCAATTGACGGCGGCTGTTGATGCCCAGCACCATGTCGCTGTCGGGGCAGACCACGCCGCCTACGCTTTTGCCTGCGGCCGTCAATTTGGCCAGCACGTCCGTAAGATAATATTCACCCTGGGCATTATCGCAGGTCAAAGTGGCGAGGGTCTCAAAAAGCAGGGGACAGTCCAAACAGTAGATGCCGGTGTTGACTTCCCGGATCTTTTTTTCTTCCGCCGCGGCATCTTTTTCTTCCACGATGGCCCGCACTCTGCCCTCTGCATCCCGCAGGATACGGCCGTAGCCCGTAGGGTCGTCCATAATAGTGGTGAGGACGGTAGCCGCATTGCCGCTGTCCTTGTGGACTTGGCAGAAACGGGCCAACTCCGCGCCGTCCAAAAGGGGAGTATCTCCGCAGAGGATGAGGGCGGTGCCTCGAAAGTCCGCCAAAGCGGCCTTGGTCTGCAAAACGGCGTGGCCGGTGCCCAACTGCTGCTCTTGCAGCACCGTGCGGCCTCGGTCGCCTACCAAACGACTCACGGCTTCGGCACCGTGGCCTACAACTACCAATTTTTCTTCGGCGCCGGCGGCAGCGGCGGCTTCCAGCACATGCTCCAGCATAGCTTTGCCGCCCACTTTGTGGAGCACCTTCGGCAATTTGCTGCGCATGCGGGTGCCTTTGCCGGCGGCCAAAATGATAGCGACCATATTTTTCATGGGGACTCTCCTTCTTCTTTATGCATCTGTCAGGGCTCGCACTTTTTTCAAACGGCCGGCTGACGGGAGCCGAGGCTCTTTTTCAGCAGGGCCCAGTCTGTCGCTTTGTCCACGTCTACGCCTATTTCGGGATAGGGAGAAAAGATCAGGCGGCTGTCCATTTCCATCAAGCTGCTCATTCGTTCTTCGGCTTGGGCGGCCGTAAGAGTGCGAAAAAGGAGCTTAAAAATAAAATCCAGGCCCAACCAGCGGCAGAAATGCCACGGTTTTTTGCGCAGGGCGAAAAGCTCCTTCGCTTTGGCTTGGCCCCGGGGAATGACGGAAGAAGCCACCAACATCATGTTGCCGCCGGTGAAGCTGCCTTCTTTGATGCGGATATAAGTGCGCCGAGTCTCGGGGCAAGCTGCCTCACAGGCGGCTTTGGGGATGGCCGGATAATAGAGCTCGCCGGTGGGCAGGGCTTCGCAACGCTCTAAAAAATCTCGAACGGCGGCGCCGCTGATGAGAGGTATATCCTGACAGACGAAAAGAATCTTTTCTTCGGGCTCGTTCAAATAGGCGGCGGCCTTCAGGCAGGTGTCGGGCAAAGTAGTGCCTGCACCTATCGCCGTCACCCCTAGGGGCAACGGCTCTGCTTTGCTCAGCGCCTCTTCCTCTATGGCCAACACGATCTTTTTCACACGGCCGCTTTGCTGCAGGGCTGCCACTTGCAGATCCAACAAACGCCGTCCTCCCACTTCGGCCAAGCAGAGCACGTCGGTGCCGGCCAGAGGCAAAAGCCAGGGGGAGCGGCCTCCCCCTAAGATCACGGCGCTGTAAGTTTTGGCGGTCATTTCGTTTTCTTCGGCTTCATGGACAGCAACAAAGTGTGCTCCGCATTTTCGATGTGGCTGCGGGCGGCGGTGCGGGCTTTGCGCACGTCCCGGGCGGCGATGCACTCTACCAGATGGCGGTGCTCGGCCATGGTCTCGGCCAGACGGCCGGGATAACTCATGCTGCGGCCGCGGATAGTGGTGAGCTGAGTGCGCAGATTGTTGATGATGTCCCGCAGGCGGGCATTGCGGCTGGCGTTGTAGAGAAGATCGTGAAAGGCAGTGTCCAATTCTACGATCTTGGGCATGTCGGCGGCCGCCACATATTTATCGATCTCCAATAAATATTGCTGCAACTGCTCCAACTCTTCATCGGTGATCCGCTCGGCGGCCAGACCGGCGGCCAGTTCGTCCAAAGCCACCCGGATCTCGTAAATGGCGCTGATGTCTTTGATGGAGATGTCGGCCACATAGGTGCCTCTTCTGGGCACCATCACCACAAAGCCTTCCAGCTCCAATTTGCGGATGGCCTCCCGCACGGGGGTGCGGCTCACTCCCATCTCGTCGGCCAGTTGGATCTCCATCAAACGTTCACCGGGGCTGAAGACGCCGGCGGTGATGGCTTGCTTGATAGTTTCGCAGACCAATTCCCGCAGAGGTTTATAACTATCCAGTCGAATGGGCTTAAGGTGTCCTGCCATCAGCCTTGCCTCCTTCCCACCGTAGTGGTCACTGCAATGTCCACATCGAAATCCCGTAAGGCCGCCGCCGCCGCTTCGGCCTGTTTTTTATCGGCGGCGAGGGCGAAGACGGTGGGCCCGCTGCCGCTCATCATGGCGAAATAGGCGCCGGCTCCCACCATGGCTGCTTTGATCTGAGCGATGAGGGGATAGGCGGGGATGGTGACGGTCTCCAATTCATTGGCCATGTAGGGCACCAAGGCCGGAGCGCCGAAACGCAAGCGGTCTACGATGGCCCAGATCTTCGGGTGATTGATGACACGGCCGCTGCGGAAATTTTTATAAGCCCAGCCGGTGCTGATGCTGAGCCCTTTGGGACGGGCCAGCACCACGTGGGCAGTGGGCAGATCTTTCAAATGATCGATGATCTCGCCGCGGCCGGTGGCCAAAGCGGTGCCTCCTTCCAAACAGAAGGGCACATCGCTGCCTAAACGGGCCGCCAAACTTTTCATGATATCGGGATCCAGATGCAGATCCCACAATTTGTTCAGACCTCTCAATACTGCGGCCGCATCGGTGCTGCCGCCGGCCAGGCCGGCGCCCAGAAAAATATTTTTGCGGAGCCGGATGCGAAGGTCGGGTTTTCTTCCCGCTTCGGCGGCTACTAAAGTTGCAGCCTGACAGACTAAATTATCTGGGCCGCAGCTGAGGCCGGGAAGATCGCAGGTCAATTCCAGACCGTTGTCGCCGTTTTGCAAAGTTATTTCGTCGGTGAGGCCCACGCTTTGCATGATGAGGCTCACCTCGTGGTAGCCGTCTTCACGCAAGCCGATGATCTGCAGGCCCAAATTTATTTTCGCATAAGCTGTTTCGACGATCGTAGTTTTGCTTGCCATGTTACCACTTCCTTTTGAGGAGCGTCGGGAGAGCGCCGGCATGAAAAGGCCGGGGCCCCGCAAAAAAGCTTCCTTCTTTTTACGGACAATTATATGTATACAGTATTATTTTATCCTGCTGCGGCGCAATGCGCAAGGATTTTCTGCGCGGCGGCGGAAATTAGGCTTCTCATTGCGGGGGCAGCGCGAAATAATTCAGTTCCCAAGCGGGGACATAGGGATGCTGGCGCAGATAGAAGCGGTAGCCGGGCACCAAAGTGCGCAGCAAGAGAGGGAGGCGGAAGACATCGTCGTTATAATGATAGGCAGCCAAGAGTAGCTTAGGCCGATATTTTTTTATGGGCGAGGCTCCTCCTTGCAGAGTTTCGTATTCCGCTCCTTCCACATCCAACTTGATATAAGTGGGAGCATGCTCTTCGCTCAAGCGGTCCAGCGTGGTCACCGGCACCGGGGTCTTGGCCCGAGTGCGAAAACTGCCCTGCCTTCCTCCCGTGTCGGAGAAGGGAAGAAGGGCCTCTTCGCACCACAGACCCTTTTCGACGATCGTCACATTTTGCAACCGCCGCTGTTTAACAAAAGTGCGAAGACGGCGGCAGTTGCGTCTATCCGGCTCCGCTGCCGTGATGTGGCGGTAGCTGCCGCCGGTGAGCTGTAAAAATTCTTCGATAGTGTCGCCGTCATAGGCTCCCAGATCGAAATAATTTTCCTGCGGGCCCAAGCGCAGCAAGTCTTCCATATCCTGCCGCCGCCGGCTGTAGACTTCCCGCAGGCAAGAGAGCTTCCCGCTCAATTTAAAATCGAGGACGGCGCTCAATACGGCCCGGGAGCGGTCATCGGCCAAAAGAGCGTAGGTCTCTTGCAATTCTTCCGCATGGCGGGCCAAATAGGCCGGGCCGAACTCTTCTTTTTCTTCATAGAGAGGAAGATGAGGGGCCAGCACGCCGCCCGGATGGTTTTGCTCCAGCCGGGCGAAAAGCTCCAGCACCTCCGGCTTTTCGCTGGCGAAGGCGATGAGGATGAGGCAGTCCCTTCCCAGACGGGCCGTCACTTCTTCGTAACTTTCTACCGTCAGTTCGTGAAATTTTTGGTGGCGGACGAAGCCGGGGCTGGCGAAGAGAGCGGCGATCTTTGCCTGCATTCGGTCGCAAAGAGAAAAAAGTTTGTCGGCTCCGTCGCCCATGCCGTAAAGAACTAGGGGCCGGCCTTTGCGGGCAGCGTCTTCGATGCGCTGCCGAAAAGAGACGGGCTCCTTCATGAAGGGCAGCGGGGGCTTCATAGGCGGCCTCGCTCTTCTTGCTGCCCGCTCCTATCGTAAGCGGGCTCGAACATGGAGAGCAGGCCCATGATCTGATGCTGCAGGAGGGGGCTGTAGCTCAATTCGCCGGCCCGCTTCAAAGCTTGCAGGAGGGCGGCGGTCAGGCAGTCGGCTCCCCAGCGGTAGAGCACGTCCACCGCCAAACTGCGGGGCCAGTCGTACATGCCGGTGAGGGCGCCGCACACTAGGGCTTCTCCTTGGCCGGGCCGGTCCTTCAGAAAAAAGAGGATGTCCCCGAAGGCTTCCTGACTGCCCATATAAAAGGCTAAATTTTCCTCCGCTATGCTGAGGGCGGAGGCGGCCACTTCTTCTTCGACGCTCAAAAGATAGGGCAGCAGCCGATATTCGTCGGGCTTTTTTGCAAAATAGTCCAAAAGACAGAGGCCGGGGTCCCAGCCCAATTCGAAAGCAAAATCGAGCAAAGTGTAATTCAAAATGCCGTCGACGCAAAGATATTTATCGATGGCTTCTTCCCAATTTTGCGTGAAGACCAGAGCATCGCAACGGCCGATCAGTTCCTGCACTTGCCGTTCGCTCAAGAGGTAGCGCTCTTCGGCTTCAGCGAGGGCCCGCAGCCGATCGGCCAAGACGGCGGCCGGCAGATAGTCCAGAGGCGAGCGGGCAGTTTTTTCAAGATGGCGCAAAAGATCGTCCAGCATGGGTTCAAGAGCGATATCCGCTTTCTCAAGGAGCTGTTCCAAAAAGGCGCCGGGATATTCGGTCAGCAGTAAAAGAAGAGAAGTCAAAAGGGCGGCGGCGCAGTCGGTAAGTTCCTTCTCGAGCTCAACTTCCGCCAGCAGCTTCGCCAATCTGCTCTCTTCGACGATCTTCACGGCCAAAGGAGGATATTCCACTTCCAAGCGCAGCCACTGCCGCAGCAGCAGGCGGCACTGCAAGGCATCGAAGCAGCGGGCTTCCTGCAAAGCGCAGACTTTGCCCCAGCCCCGAGTGCACTCTGCCAGCACCCACACATCGTGCTGAGGGAGAAAAGCGCTCAAACGGCAGGCGTAGAAAAAGAAAAAAGTGAATTCTTCACAGCGGGCTGCGTTCAAAAGATCCCGCCACAGCACCGGGTTGTGCTCCTTCAATTTTTCCATGCCGTAAAGGCCGCAGAGGATAAAGGCCAGCTTCAAAGGATTGCGATGGACCGCCGTGTAAAAAAATTCCTGAGCCAAAGACAGCAGGGCCTCGCGGGGGAGGTCGTTTTTTTCTTTCAGCTTTTTTGTGAGAGGATCGCAGACGGCGCAGATGGGCATTTGCCGGCACAGATCGTACAGGTAGCGGCGGTGGGGGGCGTCGTTGTTTTTCAAACAAAGGAGCAGGGCCCGCCGCAGTCTTTGGGCTCCTTTCACATCGGAAGGCAAATGGCTGCCGTAAAAGGCAGCGTCCTCCGTGCCCAAAGGTTGGGGCAGCAGAGGCTGAGGCTCGTCGGGGAGGGTGGGCAGCGCGTAGCGCCCGTTTTCGTCCAAATGTTTGCTTATATAAAAGTAAAGACCGGTCTCTTTCATTTCGTTCAAAAAATCCTCGTTCGTCGTCGTTGCGTAGCTATATTTTAGCATTAAGCGCAGTCTGCCGCAAGTCGAAGAAGTGTGGAGTGTGGAGTGTGGAGTGTGGAGTGAGCGGGCGCTCCTTCGGCAGAGTCATTTAAATCAGCTCAGCGTCCAAGAGGAGCAGGCGTTTGCTCGGCAGAGTCATTTAAAGCGGCTGAAAGTTCAAGAAGGAGAAGTGAAGAGTGAAGAGTGAAAGGATTTTTCTTGCGGACGGGTCAACAGAGGCAGCGGTCGAAAACGAAGAGCGAAACGAAAAAAAGCGCAAAGAAAGAGCGAACGAAGAAAGCAAAACGAAAAATGCAACGAAAAAAGACACCGGCTCGTAAGAGGCGGTGTCTGCGAATTTAGGAAAATATTTTGCTCTTTTTGCCGTTTTATTTTTTGCGGCTCTGCAGCAGCTCCTTGCCCTTGCGGACTTCGGGGGGCACTGCGGAGAGGGGCAGCTCTTTCAGACCTTCGACGGTGCCCCGGGCCTGGGCTTGGCGATAGAACCATTCTTTGTAAGAGAGGATGGCCAGCACGTCTTGCAGGGTGCGCAGCTGTTCCAGCACCGTTTCTTTGCGCCGGCAGATCAGCGCCAGCCGTTCTTTGATGCCGGCGTCTCCCTGCATGGACAGGAGGATGAAGCGGCGGATGTCTTTTAAGGGCATTCCGGTCTGCTTCAGGCAGTCGATGAGGTTCAGCGTTTCCAAATCGCTGTCTTTAAAGAGGCGGATGCCGCTCTCCGAGCGTTCCAAAAAAGGGAGCAGGCCTTTTTTGTCGTAATAGCGCAAAGTGGAAGGCGGCAGGTTTATCAGCGCCGCCAATTCGCCGATAGTGTAATACATGAGCGTCCCTCCTTCGGGTGAAGCAGCGCAGGTAAAAAACTCGACGTTTTTAAGCGCGCTTTGAGTTGCTGCAAACGATTGAAGCTGCTTTAAGCAGTCGTTGCGAAAAAGCGGCCCGCCGGGAGGCAGACCGCCGTTTCCTCATTTTCATTATAGTGAAGGGCAAAGAAAAAGACAAATACTTTCGACGTATCGAAGTTATGCTTTGCCTGTATCTAGAGGCGGCTCTACCAAGTGAGGTAAGAGACGACGGTGAAGACGGTGAGGACGATGACTTCGATAATGAAAATAGATTTCAAGGTAGCGAAGAAGTCGGCTTTGAAATAATCCAAGGTGACGATGAGGCACATGTGGGTGGGAGTGAGCATCTGTCCCGCCACGCCGAAGGCCATGGCCACGCCCACCAAATTCAGATCGCCGGTCGAAAGCGCCGCCACCACCGGCATGACGATGGCCACGTGGCCTTGGCTCATGCCTGTGAGGACGCCGATGATGAAGGAGATGACGGCGACGAGGACGGGGATGGGCAGCGTGCTGTCTTTAAAGGCGGCCACCACCTGACTGAGGACCTGAGTATCGGTAAGTATTTGGATGAAATAGAGGATGCAGAGGACGTTGCAAAACATCTTCCAGTCCAGCGCATCTATCACTACGTTTTTGGCCCGACAGCGGCGCCCGCTGAAGTTGAGGACGAAGAAGAGGCCCAAGGTCACCAAGCCCATGCCCAAAGAGGCGTTGAGACCGAAAAAGACCACCAAGATGAAAGTGACCACCACCGGGGAAAGGGAGAGGAGCAGATCCACCAGTTCTTTGTTTTTATTTTGCGGAGCGGCCAAAATGAGAGCCTTGCTGCGGCTCATGTCCAAGTCTCTGATCAGCACCAGCCAGCCGGCGGCGAGGGCCACGGGGGTGAGCCAGCAGATGTGGCTGATGAAATCTTTATAGGGGACGCCTACGATGCTGCAGGCGATGATCATCCCCGGGATGATGGGGTTGGAGAATTCGAAGATGTGGCGGAACCAAAAATTGATGGCCGCTTTGCGATGATCGGTCAGCCTTTCGCCTTTGCTGGCTTCGTCCACGATGGGAGCGGAAAAACGGGCGCCGCCCAAGCTGGGCAGCAGGCCCAAAAAGGCGGGCATCACCACCAAAGTGACTTTGGGACTGGAGAAGATGCGCTGCAAGGCGTGGACCATCCCCTCCATGGTGCCGGAGGTGCGCAACTCGATCTCCAAACACATGACGAAGTAGAGGGCCAGGATGATGTCGTAGGTGCGGCTCAAAGAAAGAGTGTTGACTGCAGCTTGAGCAAGGAGCAGCGGTGAAGTGCTCTTCACCAGCCAGATCAAAAGGCCGCCCAGCAGCATGCTGGGACCGATGGGGTAGTGGCGGCGCAGCAAAAAGACGATGAGGCCCATGGCCAGCGCCAAAAGCAAAAAGATGTTCATGTGAGGAAAGAGACCTTTCTTAACAGTTACAAATCATTTTATGCTTTTTCCTTCGCGAACGCAAGGGGCGAAGGCCGTCTTTGAGGAAAGTTCTCTTTTTTGTCACAGGCCGGCGCCAAAGCTCTCGAGAAAAATTTCTCTCACCGCCAAAGCGCCAGATCGACAGTTTCCTTCGCTCGGCAAAGATCTTCGCTCTTTTAAGACAAAAGAAAAAGGCGCCGGCGGGAGCCGACGCCTTTGCGGTGAACAATCGCTCAATTGCGTTTGAAGAACATGACCTGATCGAAATCCAGATAAACGGTGCTGCCGTCGGGGAAGGCTTCGATGTCGGAGCCTTTTTTGATGACCCGGACGATGTGGCCGTTGACATCGACTCTGAAATCTACGGAGTCGCCCAAGTAGAAACGATGGGTGACTACGCCGCGGAACTCGCCGCCGTCGGCGGACATGGTGATGCTCTCGGGGCGCACGGCCACGGTCACTTCTCCTTCCAAGCCGTTCTTGTTGGCCCAAGAATGAGAGTCGTTGCCCACGAGGAAGATGCGGTCGCCCTTCACTTCTCCGTCCAGGAAGTTGATGAGGCCGATGAAGTCGGCCACCATCTTGTTGGCGGGGGAGGTGTAGATCTCATGAGGCGCGCCGATCTGCTGCACCACGCCCATGCTCATCACCACTACCCGGTCGGACATGGCCATGGCCTCGCTTTGATCGTGAGTAACATAGACCACGGTGATGCCGGTCTTCTTCTGGATCTCCAAGATCTCGAAGCGCATGCTCTCTCTCAGTTTGGCATCCAAGTTGCTCAAAGGTTCGTCCAAGAGCAGCAGCCCCGGCTCGGCCACCAGTGCCCGGGCCAGAGAGACGCGCTGCTGCTGGCCGCCGGAGAGCTGATTGGGATAACGCTTGCCGTATTCTCCCAAATGGACCAGGTCCAGCATGGCCTGCACTCTTCTTTCCCGCTCTTCTTTGGGAACTTTTTTTATTTTCAGAGGATAGCCCACGTTTTCGGCCACGGTCATGTGGGGCCACACGGCGTAAGATTGGAACACCATACCGATGTCTCTGTCTTCCGGGGGCACGAAGGTGCCGGCCTCGGAGGAAGAGACCACGTGCTCGCCGATGCTGATGGTCCCTTCGGTGGCCCGCTCGAAGCCGGCGATCATCCTCAGGGTGGTGGTCTTGCCGCAGCCGGAAGGCCCCAAGATGGAGACGAACTCACCGTCTTTCACTACCAGATTGAAATCGTCTACGGCGGTCACGGCGCCGAAACGTTTGAATACATGCTCGATTCTTACCTCAGCCATTGATTTCACTCCTTGTTCGTATCAAATACCTACGTTGCCCTTGGATACTTTGTTCAAGATCAGGTTGCCGATGAGGACGATGGCCAAGATGATGACAGAGAGCACCGAAGCGTTCTGAGTGTCGGCATAGGTCTGCAGCTCGTAAAGGAGCACGCCTATGGTCTTGCTATCGCTGCCGTACAGCAACAGGGACATGGTCAATTCATAGAAGGACGGCATGAAGATGAGGAACCAGCCGGCCACTACGCTGGGGGCGATGAGGGGGATGATGATGTCCTTGCACACCCGCAGCCAGTTGGCGCCCGCATTCTGCGCCGCTTCTTCCAAAGAGATGTGCACCTGACTCAAGGCGGCGGCGATGGTGCGCACCGACATGGTGAGGTATTTGACCAAGTAGCTGACTATGATGATCCACATAGTGGAGTATAGGTTGAGGCCGAAGTTGCCGCTGAAGGTGATGATGAGAGCCAGGGCGATAACGATGGAGGGGGTGGAGCCGCCGATGACCGTCAAAAGATCGGGAAGGCTGCGGCCTTTGATGTTGGTCTTCACAGCCAGATAGGCTACGAAGAGGGCCAAGGCAGTGCCGATGGTGGCGGCCACTACGCCGTAGACCACGGAGTTCCAGACGCTCTCCATATATTGAGCGCTGGTGACCACCGGTATCCAGGGCTCGAAGCTGAAATTATCGAAGCCGATGTCTTTGGACATAGACTTGATGAAGCTGGTCATCACGATGGAGCCCAGAGGGATCACCACGGCGATGGCGCCGTAAAGGCTGACGCCCAAAACAGCGGGTATCTTCCACTTGCCCAGCTCTACGATGTTGGGCCGGGTAGATTTGCCGGAGATGGTGGTGTAATCTTTGCGGCCCATCATCCAAGTCATGCCGAAGAGCAGAGCGTTGGCGATGAACATCAGCGAGGCGGCCAGCGCCGTCGAGTCTCTCACGCCGGCATCGTCACCCATATAGATATAGGTAACGATACGGGTGGTCATAACTTCTACGTTGCCGGGCATGCCCACGATGGAGGGGATGCCGAAGCAGGAGCCGGCTGCGATGAACACCAAAAGACCGCCGGCCAAAATGGAGGGAGCCATCAAAGGCAGGGTCACGTCCAGCACGGTCCTCAACGGCGAAGCCCCGGCCACTCGGGCCGCTTCTTCCAGGGTGGGGTCCATCTTCTCCATGGCGCGGGAGATGGTGATGAAGGCAAAGGGCGAATAGAAGAGGGTGAGCACCCAAGCCAGACCCCAAAAAGTGTAGATGTCGAAGGGCGCGGTCTCCAAGCCGAAGAGCCAGCGAAGGATGCTGTTGATGTAACCTACGCTGGGGTTCAAAAGCTGTACCCAGGCGATAGCTCCCACATAGGGAGGGATCATGTAACTGGAGACCAAAAGGGTGCGGAAGCCTTTCTTGCCGGGCAGATCCGTGCGGCCCACCAGCCAAGCCAGGGGGAAGGTGATGATGACGCTGACGATCATCACTACCAAAGAAAGCTGCACCGTATTGGTGAGGGCCTTCCAGTTGACGTCCTGACTGTAGACGTTGGCATAATTTTGAAAATTGACATGCCCGTCCAACATGATGCTGTCGTAGAGCAAGATGATCATGGGGAAGACCACGAAATAGAGCAACAACAGCACGGAGACGGAGATGACGATGGTTTTGCTATTTATCCTGCTGCGCATAAGAAAGTAACGAGCCCCTTTCTTATCAAGTTTCAAAAGAACCGACGGGGCCGTCGGCGGCCCCGCGGCCTTTCATGCGGGAAAGAGCTTATTTATCCATTACCCTCTTGCGGAACTCTTCCTTGATCTGGGCATTGTTGTCGGCCAGCATCTGCCAATTTACTTTCAACTTGTTATCGTTGATCTGTTTGGTGGGGATGGCGCCGATAGGCTCCTTCACGTCGCCTCTTACGGAATGCATCCAGCCTTTGACCACGGCCTCTTGGCCTTCCTTGCTCAGCCACCAATCAACGATGGCCTTGGCGCCTTCGGGGTTCTTGGTGGTGTTGAGGATGGCGATGGGGCTGGGCACCATCAAAGTGCCGTCTTTAGGATAGATCACCTTCAAAGGCTCTTTCTTGGTGGCGGCCAGCTTCAAAATATTTTCTTCCAAGATCATGGCGGCGGCATATTCGCCGGTGAGCAGTTTGTTTTGGATGGCAGAGTTGCCTTCTTCCACTCTGAGGCCGTTATCCCGCAGTTTTTCGAAATACTTCCAGCCGTATTTGTCGGCCAAAACGCCGGCGGCTACATAGGCAGTGCCGCTCAAAAGCGGGCTGGGCATGGCGATCTTGCCCTTCCACTTGGGGTCGGTGAGATCCAGCCAAGTCTGCGGAGCTTCTTCCGCTTTCAATTTGTCGGAGTTATAGGCGATGATCATGTTGGAAACGCGCACGCCGTACCAAGCGCCGTCTGCGGCCTTATCGGTGATGACGGCGGCATCCTCTTTGGATTTATAAGGCAGCAGCAATTTTTGTTCGTTCAGTTTCAGATAGTAGGAAGGATCGGCCACCATCAGCACGTCGGCGCCGATCTTTTTGGCTTTGATCTCGCCGGTGATCTTGGTGACTACTTTCTCGGTGCCGCCCTGGAACCAGTTGACCTTCATATCGGGGAAGGCTTTGGCTACATTGGGCTTGCACATGCTGTCGATGATATCGGGGTAAATGGAGGTATAGATCATCAATTCTCCTTTTACACCGGCGCTTTTCTTGGCGTTGTCTCCGCCGCCGCAGCCGGCGAGGGCTACGGAAAGGGCCAACAGGGCCGCAGAGCCCAGCATCCATTTGGACAGTTTCATATCACAACACTCCTTTCGAATTGATCACGCATTGATAGCGTTGATTGCATTTTGAAGAGACAGAAACGGAGAGGGCAAAAGCAACGTAGCCTCTCCCTTTTATAGTTTACACAATTTTGCCACATTTAGCAATAATTTTGTAGCAGATTTCCCTGCAGTTGCGTAAATTTTACATTGCGGCCGAGACGCCGCCCTTTTTTGACGAGAAAATTTTCTGCGAGAGGGAGCCCCTCTGCCCTCGGGCCGCGGCAAAAAAGGCGCCGGTCGAAACAGATCGAGCCATCCGCAAGAGCGGCGCAAAAAAATATCGAGCAAAAACAGGCGGAGGCCGCTTTAAACACCTCGCGCAAAAAGCCGCGAGTCCAAGTCAAAACAGAAAAATAGCAAGAAATCATTTGGAAAGAGCTTTGCAAAAAGATCGCGGGTCGAAGTCAGAATACAAAAAGACATTTAGAAAAGTCTTTGCCAAAAAGTAAGCCGAAAAGCAGTCATCCATTTTGAAAGACAGCAAATGAAAAAGGATCGGTCGCGAGAGGCCGATCCTGCGTGAAAAAATTTGCGTGCTTTTATTTTACCAAATTGACGGGCTGACCTTTTAAATAAGCATCGATGTTGTCGAAAACGATGCGGGCCCGCTGCTTCAGAGCTTCCGCGGAAGCGAAGGCCACGTGGGGGGTGAGGACGGTGTTTTTAGCCGAGCAGAGAGGATGGTCTAAAGCCAGAGGCGGTTCTTTTTCGAAAACGTCGATGCCGGCTCCGCTCAAACGGCCGGCGTTGAGAGCGGCGGCCAGCGCAGCATTGTCCACCACGCCGCCCCGAGCGGTGTTGATGAGCACTGCCGTAGGTTTCATCATAGCCAAACGCCGGGCGTCGATGAGGCCGGCAGTGGCGGCGGTCAAAGGCACGTGAAGGCTGAGGAAGTCGGCTTTTCGCAGCACTTCTTCCAAAGAAACGAAGTCTACGCCGGCTGCTTGCAGCTCGGGCTTGACGGTGCGGCTGTAGGCCAGCACTTTACAGCCGAAGGCCAGGGCCAGCGAGGCCACTTTGCTGCCGATGGCGCCGGTGCCGATGATGCCGAAGCATTTGCCGTAAAGTTCAAAGCCCACCAGACCGTCTTTGGTGCCGCCGCTGCGGGCGCGGCCATCGCAGGGCACGATGTTGCGGCAGACGGCGATGGCCAAGCCGAAGGTCAGCTCTGCCACCGCATTGGTGGAATAGCCCGCCGCATTGCACACGGTGAGACCTTTTTCCCGGGCAGCCGTTAAATCTACATGATCGGTGCCGGTGAAGGCGATGTCCAGCATCTTCAGCCCGGGGCAGCGGCGGATGAGCCCGGCGCTCAAAGGCTGGTTGGCCAGCATAAGGATGTTTGCGTCCTTGATGCGCTCTGAAAGTTTTTCTTCGTCGGTCTCTTTGCTCTCGTGATAGGTGAAACTGTGACCGGCGGCCACAAAAGGCGCGGCCAGCTCATCGATATAAGAGCGGGGCACTCCCAAAGGTTCCATGCAGACGATGTTCACGGTGACAGCCTCCTTGTTTTGCAAAATGAAAAATTTTCTGTAGTTATGATAGCATAGGCGGCGGGGAAAGTAAAGGCGGGCGGGGCCCGGCGGCGGGGCGAAAATCATTGACAAGGAGAGGCAAAAAAAGTAAACTATGAGAGTAGGCGAGAAGGCTTGCCTATGAACGATGAAAACGAAAGCAGCTCAGAGCAGGAAAGAGGTAGCGCAATGGCAGAACTGTTATACGAAGGCAAGGCCAAAAAGGTCTTCGCCACCGCCGATCCCGACAAGGTCATCATGTATTATAAGGATGATGCCACCGCCTTCAACGGTTTGAAGAAGGGCACCATCATGGACAAGGGCGTGATGAACAACACCATCACCAGTTTCTTCTTCGATCTTTTGGCCAAGGCCGGCATCCCTCATCATCAGCTGGAAAAACTTTCGGAACGGGAGGCCCTCTGCGTCAAAGTGAAGATCATTCCCTTAGAAGTCATCACCCGCAACATCGCCGCCGGCAGTTTGGCCAAGAAGATGGGCGTGGCCGAAGGTCTCGTTTTGCAAAAACCCATCATCGAGCTGTGCTATAAAAACGACGAATTGGGCGACCCCATGATCAACGACGATTATCCCGCTGCCTTCGGCTTCGCCACGGATGAGCAGGTGCAGCAATGCAAGGCGCTGGCTTTGAAGATCAACAAAGTTTTGAAAGAATTCTTGGCCGAGAGGAAGATCCGTTTGGTGGACTTCAAACTGGAATTCGGCACCGATAGTCAGGGCAGAGTGCTGCTGGCCGACGAGATCACCCCGGACACCTGCCGCTTCTGGGATTGGGACACCAACGAGAAGCTGGACAAGGACCGCTTCCGCCGCGACTTGGGCAATGTAGAAGAAGCCTATCAGGAGATCATCCGCCGCATCACCGGCAAATAAGAAAAAATTTTCGGCGCCATAGAAAAGGCCGCTCTGTTCTCGGAGCGGCCTCGATCTTTTTTTGAAAAGTTTTTCTACTTTAAATAGATGTATTTTTCCCGGCGTTCGACGACGCGGCCGATGAGGGCGGCCTCGGCGGTCTCGGGGTGAAGGTGAAGTTCATGCAAGCAGGCTTCGGCCTCTTTTTCGGGGAGGGCACAGCACAGGCCGCCGCCGGTCTGAGGGTCGTAGCAGATATCTGCGAGCGCCCTATCGATGGTCGCCGCTTCTACATGAGAGGCGGCGAAGTCGCGGTTGCGGTAGGCGCCGGCGGGGATGAAGCCCATCCGCGCGAAGTCCAAAGCTTCTGCTTGATAGGGAAGAGCTGACGCATCCAACAACACAGAGCAGCCGCCTGCTCTGGCCAATTCCAAAGTGTGGCCTAAAAGGCCGAAACCGGTGATGTCGGTGCAGGCATGAACGCCGTGATCTTGCAAAACGTCTCGGGCGGTCTTATTGAGCCGAGCCATGCGGCCGTAAACTTTTTTTAAAACGTCGGCTGCCACCAGCTCTCCTTGAGCGGCAACAGTGATGATGCCGCTGCCCAGGGCCTTGGTGAGGATGAGCGCATCCCCCGGCCGAGCACCGCCGTTGGTCCAAAGTGAATCTTTTTTTACGCAGCCCCACACCGCCAAACCGTAGAGAGGCGTGTCGGAAAAAACGGTGTGGCCTCCCGCTAAAAGAGCGCCGGCGGCCCGCACCCGCTCGGCTCCTCCGGCGACGATGGCCCGCACCGTTTCTTTGGAGAGGCTCTCGGGCACGGCCAAAATGTTCAAAGCCAGCCGCGGTTCTCCTCCCATGGCGTAGATATCGCTCAAAGCGTTGGCGGCGGCGATCTGCCCGTATAAATAAGGATCGGCTACCGGGGGCGGGAAGAAATCGGTGGTGGCCACCAGCACTTCTTCGCCGCATAACTCATAGGCGGCGGCGTCGTCGCTATGATCAAAGCCCACCAAGAGGCGGGGGTCCTTCTGCTTTTGCAGGCCGACTAAAATTTCTCCCAAGGCAGCGGCCCCCATTTTGGCGGCGCAGCCTGCGCAGGCGGAAAAAGAAGAAAGTTCGGTTTTTTTCATCATCAGGGCTCCTCGTGCTCGTCGCGATCGTAAATAAGGTGATATTTTTCCCCTTCTATTTTATAGATCGATTCTACTCCCGCGGGGATAGGACCGGGATAAAAGAACTTTTCTTCTCCTTCATAATAGGCGCAGGTGCCGCAGCCGGAAGAGAGAGAGCGGGGCACCGGGGCCAATTTCACCGGCCACTTTTTTTGAGCGCAGGCTTTGGCGCAGGCGAGGGCGGCGAAGTGAGATTCGAAAGTGGCAAGATACTTCATGTGTCCGCCTCTTTTTTAAATAAACGCAGTTCGAAAGCTTCGCCTTCGGCGGCTATCTCTACCCGATAACCTTGATACTGACCGTAGCGAAGACAATTTTCTTTGGCTGCCCCGTTATCTACGATGATGACGTATTCATCTTCGCCTTTGACGAGGGCCCGGCGCAGCAAGAGCACCGGTTCGGGGCAGGAGAGGCCCCGGGCGTCGATCTTTTTCATAGCGACCGATCCTTTCCGTAAGTGTTGAAGCAGGCGATGGCGAAAGTTATCACTAAACCTATGACCACCGCTGCCTTGCCGTTTAAAGTGGGGCCGGCGGCAGAGGCGGCCAAACCGAAATTATGAGCGCAGGCGCTGCCTGCAGCCAAGCCCAAAACAGCGGCGGCGCTGTCGGCTGCTCCTTCCCCGGCCAGCACCAGCTGGCGCAGAGGGCAGCCGCCCAAGAGCAGGCAGGCAAAGCCGGCCAAGCCGAGGCCCAAAGCATTCCAAAGGGCGTCGTTGTGAGCGATGGGCTGACCTTCAAAGCCCAAATGAAAGAAAATTTTGCCGGTGAAGGCGCCCAAGAGCAAGTTGCTCAGCAGAGCACCCAAGAAAATGGCGCAGAAAGCTTTCAGCAAACGGCCGTCTTTAAAAAGCAGCCAGTCTCTGATGCCGCCTACGAAGCAGAGGCGGCCCCGTTGCGCCGCTGCCCCGGCCGCAAGACCCATGGCCAAACTTGCAACAACGGGAGCATGCAGGGAGCCTGGCCCGTTTTTGCTGAAATGGATGAAAGCCGGGTGCAGAAAAAGAAGGATCAGCAGGCCCACCTGGACGAGGCTCAGCCAGCTGCCCTCCAAAAAAGTTGCTTTATACGCCCGCTGCAGGCTGTAGCCTCTGTTCAAAAAGAAAACGCCGGCCGCGATGCCCGCAGCAAAACCCGCCAAGCCTGCCACGGCGTTGAGGTCGCCGCCTGCCAGCCGCAACACCATGCGCAGAGGGCAGCCCAAAAACATCAGGCAGCCGACCATGGCCCAAAAGCCCAGCACGAAGCGGGTGAGAGGAGCGCTACCTCCTTTGGGCCTGAATTCTCCCCGATAAAGAGCCAGAAGAAAACTGCCTAAGACGATGCCGCACACTTCGGGGCGGATGTAGCTCGCGGCAGCTGCGCCGTGAAGGCCCAGAGCGCCCACGGTGTCGCGGATGAAGCAGGCCAAACAAAGGCCCATGTTGCCCGGATTGCCCAAAGCCGTCAGGACGCCGGCCCCTGCGCCTAAACAGCCCGCCGCCAAGATGAAGGGAAATTTATCTTTGTCCATTTGCGCAGCCTTCTTTCTTTTTGCGATCTGCCGCGAAGAAGCGGCCCGGTCTTTTTCATTATAACAAGTAAAAGCGTTCATCGCAATCGGGATGTACGCTCTGCGGGCCGCTGTGTTATAATTTAGAGAAAGAGAAAAGAAAGAGAGGAAGAGCCGTGGCCGTTTATCTGGACAACGCCAGCACCACATTCCCCAAACCGGCCTGCGTGGCCGAGGCGGTGTATAAATATCTCACCGAAGTCGGCGGCAACGGACAGCGGGGCGATCATGCTCTCAGTTATGCCGCCGACGAGCTCCTCTATAACTGCCGCTGCCGTTTGGCCGAAATTTTTCACGCGGAAGCTCCTCAACAGGTCATCTTCACCAAAAACGTGACCGAAGCTTTGAACTTATTTCTCTTCGGCCTTTTGCAGCCGAATGATCACGTTTTGCTCTCGCCTTTAGAGCACAATGCTGTGTTGCGTCCGCTGGAGCTGCTGCGCTCGCGGGGCGTCACCTACAGCTTTTTGCCCTGCGCCCCCGACGGCCTGCTCTTGCTGGATGAACTGGATGCTTATGTGCAAGAAAATACGGTGCTCCTTTTGGTCAATCACGCCAGCAATGTGTGCGGCACCGTGCAGCCTTTAGAAGAATTGGCCGCTTTCTGCTGCCGTCACCGGTTGCTTTTTGCGGTGGACGCGGCCCAAAGCGCCGGCCTCGTGCCCATCGACATGAAAAAATCACAGTTGGCGGCCCTCGCCTTCACCGGCCACAAAGCCCTCTTGGGGCCCATGGGCACCGGCGGCCTCATCCTTTCAGGAGAGATCGGCCGCCGTCTGCAGCCTCTCATCGCCGGCGGCACCGGCAGCAAGAGCCACCTCTACACCATGCCGGACTTTCTTCCCGATCGTTTGGAGGCGGGGACTCTCAATCTGCCGGGGCTGGCAGGGCTGTATGCCGCCCTCGGTTGGCTGGAGAAAGCGGGGATAGACGCGATCAGAGAAAAAGAACTCGCCCTCACTCAACTTTTTTTAGAAGGCTTACGGCCCTTGGAAGAAGAAAAAAAGCTCGTCATCTTGGGACGGAAAGACTGCCGCAAACGTTTAGGCGTGGTGTCCGTCCGTCTTTTAAAAAAAGATCAAGCTTTGGCGGCCCAGGCTTTGGCTCAAGACTACGGCATCTATACCCGCGTGGGCCTTCACTGCGCTCCCGCCGCCCACAAAGCTTTGGGAAGTTTTCCCGAAGGGAGCATCCGCTTTTCTTTCGGCAATTTTAACAGCGAGGAAGATGTGAGGGCCGCCCTGAAAGCTTTAGGCGAACTTTGCCGCCCCCTTTTTCCGTTCAACTAAAAACGCTTTGAGAAAAAAAGAGAGCCTCGGCCCTAAGGTCGAGGCTCTTTTGTCGTTGCGAAAAAATTTTATATATTGCGTATCTTCAAATGATGGCGGCTCCACACCAAGACGCTGATCAAAGCCAGCACCGCTCCGCTGAAGAAGTAAAGGCTGCGGAGGGGGAGCCAAGTGCCGATGGCTCCGCCCAAAAGAGGGCCGATCATGGAGCCGAACTGTTGGGCACTGAACATGTAGCCGAAGCAGCGGCCCCGTTCGCTTGAGGCGGAATTTTGCGCCAGCACTGCGCTCAAAGAGGGGTTGATGCCGGCGAAGCACATGCCGTAGCAGAAATTGGCGCAGGCAAAGAGCCACAAAGTGTCGGGCAGAGCTACCACACAGGCCAGCAGGCCGCTCGCAGCGGTGGCCAGACCCAAACTGAGATAAAAGCCCCGCCGCTGACCGAAGCGGCCCCAAAAAGGAGCGGTGAGGGCGCTGGCCAGCCCCATCAAAGAGAAAACGGCGCCGGAGAGGAACATGATGTTCTCCGAGCTGTGGTTCAATTCTTCCACATATAGAGCCAGCACCGGCTGGATGAGCAGGATGACCATCTGCACCATGGCTACATAAAGCAGCATCTCCCGCACCAGCGGACGTTTCAACAGAGGCACGCCGGTATCGATGCTCTCTTTGTAATTTTTGGAAGGTTCGTTGGACTTGGCCGGCTGCTTGGGCGGTTCGGGCACGAAGAGGAAGAAGATGAGAGTGATGAGAAAGAGGAGGGAGCCGGCCACGAAGAAGGAAGTCCTCATCCCCACCAAAGTGGCCAAAGTGCCGCCGATGAGGGGACCGATGATGCTGCCGGTGATGTTGGCCGCCTGCATGATGCCCAAGCTCTGGCCCAATTTATCCATGGGCACGGTGGAAGTGCAGATAGTGAGGCACACGGACCACAGCCCCGCAGCAAAGCCCTGCAGGGCCCGCACCAAAAACATTTGAAAAGGAGAGGCCACCAAGCCGCCTAAAAAATAAGAAAGGGCCAGCCCTAAACTGGAGCGGATGGCCATCAGTTTTTTGCCCCGGGTATCGGCCATCTTGCCCCAGACGGGCGCCATGATGCTGCCGATGAGGAAGGTGACGGAAAAGACCAGGCCGGTCCAAAGTTTTACATCTTCAGCCGCCACTCCCAGCTCCCGCAGCAAATACATGGGGAGAAAGGGGATGAGCATGGTGTAGCCGGCGCTCATCATCACCACATTGGCGGTGAGGATGGCCAAAATAACTTTCCAATTTTTGCTGTGCATAAAGTCACTAACTTTCCGAGAGCGAAAATTTTTCGTCGCTCTTTTTATTTTCTTATCGACAATTTGGCAAAAGGTTGCGGCGAAAGGCGAAGGGAGAAACGGCTCTGCCGCCGGGAAAAACCGAGAACCGCAGCGAAAGCTGCGGCCGAAAAAAGGGATATTCGCAAAAACAGTCAAAGAGACTTGCTCAAAGGCTTCAGCCATTTGCGGGCGGCCTTGATGTTCTCTTTGCTCAAACTGTAGAGCATGTTGCGCCCCTGTTTGCGGCAGCTCACCAAGTTGGCTCGGCAGAGGATAGTCATATGATAGGAGAGAGTGGACTGGCCGATGCCCGTCTTGCTCTGCAGGGCTCCCGCATGCAGGGGCCCCGCGGCCAAAAGCTCCACGATCTTCAACCTGCTGCCGTCGCCCAAGGCTTTGAACAGAGCGGCCGCTTCTTCACGCTCGCACATAGGGGAAGCCATCCTTTCGCAAGTTCGGTCGTATCGTAATTATAAGGCCGATGACCTGTTGCGGTCAAGGCTCAATACTTGCTGTTGTTCTCTTTCGCCCGGCGGCTGCTCAGCTCGGCCAATAGATCGGCGGGGCTGATGTTGTGGTAGGCCAGCAGCACCAAGCAGTGATACCACAGGTCGCTCATCTCGTACACGACTTCGGAGGGGTTGTTGTTTTTGGAAGCGATGATGGTCTCGGCGCTCTCTTCGCCCACTTTTTTGAGGATCTTGTCCTGACCGGAGCTGAAAAGATATTTGGTGTAGCTTTTTTCGCCGCCGTGCTGCCGTTTCCACTGGATCACCCGATAGAGATCGGTCAGCACCTGAGGCAGGGCCGCCTCCTGCTGGACCGGCAGATCGGGAAGATGATAGAGGTCATTGAAGAAACAGCTGTATGCCCCGGTATGGCAGGCCACCCCCTTTTGCTCCACTTGCACCAAGAGGGCGTCGGCGTCGCAGTCGTATTTGATGCTCAAAACTTTTTGAGTGTTGCCGCTGGTGGCGCCTTTGTTCCACAATTCTTGCCGGCTGCGGCTGAAAAACCAAGTGCAGCCGCTCTCCAAAGTTTTTCGCAAAGATTCTTCGTTCATGTAGGCCAGCATCAGCACCGCCTTGGTCTTTGCGTCCTGAACTACGGCGGGGAGCAAACCTTTTTCGTCGAATTTCAATTTACTAAGATCGATCTGCATCATAATCTCACCTCGATGCCTCTTTGCCGCAGGTATTCTTTCACCTGGCGGATGGTAAATGTTTTGTAGTGAAAAACGGAAGCGGCCAGCACCGCATCGGCGCCGCCTTCCTTCAACACATCGTAAAAAGAAGCCAAACTGCCGGCCCCGCCGCTGGCGATGATCGGCACATTGACGGAACTGCTCACGGCCTTGGTGAGAGGGATGTCGTAACCGGCCTGAGTGCCGTCGCTGTCCATGCTGGTGAGCAAGATCTCGCCGGCGCCCAAGGCCACGGCTTCTTTGGCCCAGACTAAAGCGTCGATGCCTGTGGGCTTGCGGCCTCCCTCTACATAAACTTCCCAGCTGCCGGGGCCGCAGCGTTTGGCATCGATGGCCACCACTATGCATTGGCGGCCGAAGAGACGGGCGCCCTCGGCGATGAGTTGAGGCTCTCTTACGGCGGCGCTGTTCAAAGAGATCTTATCGGCCCCTGCCCGCAAAGCCCCGCGAATATCTTCGATGCTGCCTAAGCCGCCGCCCACGGTGAGGGGCATGAAGACTTCGCCGGCGGTGGCTCTTATCACGTCCAGCATGGCCTGCCGTCCTTCGTGAGTGGCGGTGATATCCAAAAACACCAGTTCGTCGGCGCCTTCTTTATCGTAGGCGGCCGCCCTTTCCACCGGGTCGCCGGCGTCCCGCAGCCCCACGAAGTTGGTGCCCTTCACTACTCGGCCCGCTTTTACGTCCAAACAGGGGATGATCCTTTTGGTCAACATGATCGATCACCTTTTTCTTTTGACGTGCCGCTCTCGGCGGCCAAAACCAAAGCTTCTTTCAGATTGACGGCGCCGCTGTATAAAGCTTTGCCGATGATGCAGCCGGCGATAGAGGGGCCATAAGCCAGCAAAGTTTTGATATCTTCCAAAGAAGCCACGCCGCCGCTGGCTATGACCGGCAGATTAGAGGCCCGGGCCACGGCGGCAGTGGCCGCGGCATTGACACCGCTGAGGCGGCCGTCGCGGCTGATATCGGTGTAGATCAATGTGGCGACGCCTAAAGAAGCCATTTTTGCGGCCAGTTCTGCGGCAGGCACGCCGCTGTCTTCTTTCCAACCGGCGATGGCCACCCGCCCGTCTTTGGCATCGATGCCTACGGCGATGCGGCCGGGGTAAAGAAGGCAGGCTCGGCGCACCAAGTCGGGGTCCCGCACGGCAGCGCTGCCGATGATGAGGCGGCTGGCCCCCGATTCGAAAAGTTTTTCCATGGACGCAAGGCTGCGGATGCCGCCCCCTATCTGCACCGGTATCTTCACCTGTTCCAAAATACGGCGCAGCACCGGCAGATTGCGGCTCTCACCGGCCAAAGCTCCGTCCAGATCCACCAGATGGAGGAAGGAAGCTCCCATGCTCTGCCATTTCAAGGCCACTTCCGCCGGGTCGTCAAAGTAGACCGTTTCCCGATCGAAGCGGCCTTCGGTGAGGCGGACGCAGCGGCCCTTGCGGATATCGACGGCTGGATAAATGATCATGGCTGCCACTCCTTAAAGGCCCGCAACAAGCTCAGGCCTGTGCTGCTCGATTTTTCCGGATGGAACTGGAAAGCTTGGATGCTGCCTCTTCCCACGGCGGCGGTGACGGTGCAGCCGTAGTCGCAGGTGGCGGTGATCAGGCTCTTATCTTCCGGTTCGGCGTGAAAACTGTGAACGAAATAAACGTAGCTGTCCTTCGTAGCAGGTAAAAGAGGGGAGGGAGAAGCCGGCTCCAACCGGTTCCACCCCATGTGGGGGATCTTTTCTTTTGTGGGCAAGAGATGCACCTGTCCTTTGAACACACCGAGGCCCGCAACTTGCGGGGCTTCCTCGCTGCTTTCGAAGAGGACCTGCATGCCCAGGCAGATGCCGAGGAAGGGAGTGCCCTTGGCAAAGTGGCTGCGCAGGATGGGGATGAGCCCCTCCTTAGTCAAATTGGCCATGCAATCGCCGAAGGCGCCCACGCCCGGCAGGATGATCTTTTTTGCGGCGGCGATGAGAGCCGGGTCGCCGGTGACAACCGGTTCTGCTCCCACCTGAGCCAGAGCTTTGGCTACGCTGTGGAGATTCCCCATACCGTAATCGATGACGATGATCTCTTCTCGCACTAGAGGGCTCCTTTGCTGCTCATGACGCCCTGCACTCGAGGGTCGACGGCCGTTGCTTCGGCCAAGGCCCGAGCGAAAGCTTTGAAGATGGCTTCGATGCTGTGGTGAGTGTTGCTGCCGCCGAGCAAGCGGATGTGAAGAGTGAGGCCCGCCTCTGTGGCCAAGGCTCGGAAAAATTCTTCCGTCATCTCCGCATCGTAAATGCCCAATTGCACTTTGGGTATGTCTGCTTGAAAGACGAGGTAGGGGCGGCCGGAAAGATCCAGCGCCACCTGAGCCAAAGCTTCATCCATGGGCAGGAGGCAGGAGCCGTAGCGATGCAGGCCGATCTTGTCGCCTATTGCCTGCCGCAGAGCCCGGCCCAGCACCAGACCGCAGTCTTCCACGGTGTGGTGGCTGTCTACGTCCAGATCGCCCACGGCGTTGAGGGTGAGATCGCAGAAACTGTGCTTGGCCAACAGGGTCAGCATGTGATCGAAGAAGCCGATGCCGGTGTTGATGTCGGCCAGGCCTTCCCCGTCCAGCCGAAGCTCGCAGGTGACACCGGTCTCCGCTGTTTGACGCTGTACGGCGGCGCAGCGGGGCTGTTCAGCGGTAACGATCATGACAATACCTCCTCACAAAGGTCGGTCAAATGCCGTAAGATCTTTTCGTTTTCTTCCGGCAGGCCCACGCTGATGCGGATAGCCCCGCCTAAAGCAGGGTGATCGCTATAATCGCGCACCAACACGCCATGCTCTAAAAAATATTTATAGAGCAATTTGCCTGCTGCAGCCACCGGCCTATTGACGGCCTGCAGACGATCATAACGGCGGCCGTAGATGCGAGCAAAAGCCGCAACTTGCTCGCCTTTTGGGCAAAAAGTCACGAAGTTGGCAGAAGAAGGCCACACTTTAAAGCCCAAAGCGGCGATCTTTTCTGTCATTTTGTCTCTTTCAGCTTTGATCTGCGCCACCCGGGGACGATAAAGTTCTTTGTGTTGATAAACGGTCAAGGCCACGGAAAGAGTGAAGGCGTTGACGTGATAGGGGAGCAGAGCTTTGCTCAGTCCCCGTATCAGGCCCACGCTGCCCAGGGCATAACCGCAGCGCAGCCCGGCCAGACCGTAAGCCTTGGAGAAAGTGCGGAAGACCATCAAGTTGCTGTATTTGTGAAGGATGCTGAGACAGGAGCCGGCCACCTGCCACAATTTTTCCAACGGGCGGTGATCCTGAGGGTCTACTTCGCTGCTTGAGGCGAATTCCATGTAAGCTTCGTCGGCGATGACGGGGCAGGTCACATTGGCGACGATCTTCTCCATCACGGCCAAGCTGTTATAGTTGCCGGTAGGATTGTTGGGGTTGCACAAGATCAGCAAAGCCGGCTCTTCTTTGCGGCAAAAAGCTATAACTTGCTCTGCGTCAAGATAACCTTCGGGGGTGAGAGCAAAGGGAGCGGGCTGACTGTCGCTGAGAGCGGCATATTCTCCGTACATGGAGAAGGAGGGATAGGGGAAGGCCAGTTTTTTGCCCGGCCCCCCGAAAGCATAGCAGGCTCTTTCCAACAGTTCGCTGCTGCCGTTGCCGATGACTGCGCAGTTAGGGGCCACACCCAGATCTGCGGCGATGACATCGCTCAAAGTTTCTGCTTTGAGGGGAGGATAACGATTAAAGGGAAAAGCGGGAATGGCTTCGGTCACCGCAGCGACCACCGCTTCCGGCAGAGGATAGTTGCTCTCGTTGGCGTTGACGATGACGGAAGCGGGAACATGCTCCACCTGATAGTCTTCCAAAGCAGCCAGATTGCGGCGCAGCTTTATTTCTTCCATGATTTATCTCCTTGCAGCCGCTGCCTGATAGCGGCGGCGTGGGCTCCCAGCCCCTCGGCTTCGGCCAGCGTGATGATGTCTATTGCCGCTTCGGCCAAAGCCGGGGCGGTATAAGAGATGATGCTGGTCTTTTTCATAAAAGTCTCCACATTCAGCACCGAATAAAATTTGGCGGTGCCGCCGGTGGGAAGGACATGATTGGGGCCGGCATAGTAATCGCCTAAGGGTTCGGGGGAATAACGGCCCAGAAAAACTGCTCCGGCATTGCGGATATAGGGGAGGAGGGCGAAGGGATCGGCGGTCATGAGCTCCAGATGCTCCGGGGCGGAGAGATTGGCCAGTTCCAGCATGGCCTTTTGATCGGCAGCCAAAATGATCTTGCCCTGCCCTTCGATGGCAGTGTCGGCTATGGTTCGGCGGGGAAGGCGGACCAGTTGCTTTTCGATCTCGGTCGCCACGGCGGCGGAGATCTTAACGCTATCGGTGATGAGGATGGCGCTGGCCAGAGGATCGTGCTCCGCTTGGCTCAACAGATCCGCCGCCAAATATGCGGGTTCGGCGCTGTCATCGGCGAGGATGAGGATCTCGCTGGGGCCGGCCAGCATGTCGATGTCGACGCTGCCGTAAACTGCTTTCTTGGCCAAAGTTACGAAGATGTTGCCGGGGCCGCTGATCTTTTCCACCTTGGGCACTGTTTCGGTGCCGTAGGCCAAAGCTGCGACGGCCTGAGCGCCGCCCATTTTGTAAATTTCCTTTAGCCCCAGCAGTTTGGCGGTGACCAGCACATAGGGATTGATCTTGCCGTCTTTGCCGGGGGGCACGGCCATGGCGATGCGGGGCACTCCGGCCACCTGTGCCGGGCAGGCGTTCATGATAACGCTGGAAGGATAGGCGGCAGTGCCGCCGGGCACGTAGATGCCCACGGAATCTATGGGCGTTACTTTTTGCCCCAAAAGAGAGCCGTGGGGACGGGCGGTCAGCCATGTTTTCGGCAACTGCTCTTGATGAAAGGCCCGCACGTTGGCGATGGCCCGCTGCAGGGCGGCCACCACCTCGGGCTTGGCAACGGCCTCCGCCTCTGCGAATTCTTCGGGCCCTACCTTGATGTTGACGGGAGTCAGGTCCGCTTTATCGATGAGTTTGCTGTAACGAAAGAGAGCGGCGTCCCCTTCTTTGCGGATGGCGGTCACTATTTGCTCAACTACCTGAGCGGCGCTCAAGGGAGCGCCGAACATTGCCGTGACTTTGGCCTGCACCTGAGGGCTGAGCTCCCACCGGTCAAGGGCCGGCTTTGCCATCAAAGCGGCCTTTTCTTTCGCCGTCATAGTTCTGCTATCTATTATCTTCATCTTTTGCTTTTTCCTCCTCCAAGATGGCCCGTAGGTCCTGCACCAAGCTCAGCAGCCGTCGAAATTTCAGCCGCAGGCTGGCTCGGTTGGCGATGAGCCGGGCGGTGGCGGTAAAAATGGTGGCCACCTCCGTCAATTTATTTTCCCGCAGAGTGCGGCCCGACTCGGCTATATCCACGATCATCTCGCTGAGACCGATGAGGGGGCCCAGCTCGATGCTGCCGTTAAGGTCCACCGTCTCCGCCTGTATCCCTATTTGATTGAAGAAGCGGCGGGCGCAATGGGGATATTTGGTGGCGGCCCGCAGGTGGGCGTAGTCGGTGAGGCGAGGCCGCACCTGTCCTTCCGGCACCGCCAGCATCAGGCGGCAGCGGCCGAAGCCCAAGTCCAAAAGTTCCACCACATCTTTTTCCTGTTCCAGCAGTACGTCTTTGCCGATGATGCCCAAGTCGGCGGCTCCGTATTCCACATAGGTGGGCACATCGCTGGTCTTGGCGATGATGAAGCGCACCTTGCTCGTGGGGTTAATGATGACCAATTTACGGGAATCGTCCGAAAGATTTTCGCCGCTGCAGCCGACCTTGGCCAAAAGGGCCGCCGCTTTGTCGAAAAGCTTGCCCTTGGGCAGGGCGATGGTCAAATATTCTTCGGCTCTGTTCACGGCGGCCTTGCCGCTGCGCTCCAAGGCCAGCACGATGCGGTCGACGCCCAGCGCAAAGCCGGTGGCCGGGCAATCGCTGCCGTAAGATCGCATCATCGTGTCGTAACGGCCGCCGCCGGCGATGGTGTAGCCCATTTCCGGCAAGTAGATCTCAAAGAGCATGCCGGTGTAGTAATCGAAGGAGCGATAAAGGCCCAGATCAAATTCTACATGGCCGGCGGCCTCGGGGCAGAGCCTCTCCAGCCGAGCCATGATGGCCCGCAGATCGGCCAGCGCCTGCAGGCAGAGAGGCTCCGTCAAAGTTTGACTAAGTTCTTCTGCCAAGCGAGGGCCTCCCTTCAAAAAGAGAAGATCGGCCAAAAGCTGCCGGGCCGCCAGAGGGGCGGTCTTCAAACTGTCCGCCAATTCCTGCAGACCTACCGCATCTCTTCTGCGCAGGCAATCTTTCAAAACAGCCGTTTGCTCCGAAGTGAGAGCGCAGGCTGCGGCGATGCCGGCGATGAATTGCACCTGACCGAGGCTGATGGTGAATTTAAAAAGACCGGCGGCCAAAAGAGCTTCGATGGCCAGCCCTATCACTTCGGCGTCGGCGGCGGGGCCCGAAGCCCCCAACAATTCCAAACCCGCCTGTTCGAATTCGCACTGCCGTCCTTCTTGGATCTCTTCGTAGCGATAAAGGTTGGCCAAATAGCAGAGCCGTTTTATCGCCGGGCCGTCCTGCAAACGAGTGGAGGCCAAACGGGCGATGGCCCCGGTCATATCGTTGCGTAAAACGAGAAGATTGTTGCGCCGATCGAAGAGGCGAAAATCTCTTTTGTCGCCGGGGCCGCCGTAAGTGTCGGCATATTCGAAGACGGGAGTGCGCACCTGACTGTAGCCGGCTTTTTCGAAAACGGCGAGGATGGAATTTTCCACCTGCCGCCGCTGCCGCATCTCTTCCGGCAAAATGTCTTTAGTGCCGTAGGGCACCCGAAAGACTTTCTTCATTCTTTCCTCCTGATGCCGGGCATCACCAGTGTATATCCGTCGGCTCCGTACACCAAGCTGCGCTTTACCCGGGAGATGGTGGCGGTGCTGGCTCCGGTGGCGGCTACGATGTCTTCGTAAATGAGGCCGGCATCCAGCATGCGGGCCACTTCCAGCCGTTGGGCCATGGCTTTCAATTCGCTGATGGTGCAGACATCGGCAAAGAAACGGTAGCAGTCGTCCCTGCTCTTCAGGCTGAGAATGGCGGTAAAAAGCTGATCGCACAGAGGGTCTTGTAATTTATCAACCATGATACTTCTCCTTACCCAAAACCTATGCTACCCACTTTAACACTTTAGTTTAATAAAGTCAAGCCCTTTTTGCCGCCGCTGCCAGAAGCGGCCGTTTATTTCTTAAAAGCATAAGAAAAAGCTGTCACCCGCAGGTGACAGCTTGAGATACGCAAGGACGACGTTTATTTGGCGGAGCGTTTACGCAGCTCCGTCACCGGTACGCCGCCGATGCCCCAATTATCCGTGTCCACTTCGTCGATGACCACTACGGTGGTGGCAGTATTTTTGTTTAGCACTCTATGAAGGAGCTCGGTGGCTCCTTCGATGAGCTGCTGTTTTTGTGCGGCGGTCACGTTGCCTTCTTTAGTGATCTTTATGTTGACATAGGGCATGAGGCTCTCCTTTTTGCTAAAGAAACAGTTTCATCGGCCCAAAGCTTTCATGAAGCGGGCCAAATTGTCCGCCGTGAGGGCCAAGTCGGAGAGGGCCCTTGCTTTGGCCTGAGAATAAGGTACGGCCACTCGGTTGATGCTGAAGATACCGATGAGCCCTTCGTCGTAGGCCGGCAGCACACCGTCGCCGATGTCGCCTACCAGCGCCACGGTGGGCACGCCGGCAGCTTTGGCTGCTCGAGCTACGCCGATGACTACTTTGCCCCGCAGGGACTGGGTGTCGATCTTGCCTTCGCCGGTGATGACCAAGTCGGCATCCTTCAGCAGTTCATCGAAACGGACCGCTTCCAAAACGGTGGTGATGCCCGGTTGCAGGCGGCTGCTAAAGAAGGCGGCCATGCCTCCCCCCATGCCGCCGGCAGCGCCGGCTCCCGGCAGATCGCAAATCTCTGCGCCCAGATCTTTTTTCACCACAGCGGCCAAATGTGCCAGCCCCGCATCCAGCATAGCCACGCAGGCGGGAGAGGCTCCTTTTTGCGGGCCGAAGACGGCGGCGGCTCCGTGGGGACCGCAAAGGGGATTGTCGATGTCGCACATGGTGATGAGCTCCGCCTTTTTTAACAGAGGATGGAGACCTTCGATGTCGATGCTTTCGATCTCGGCCAAAGTTTCGCCTACGGGAACGAAGGCAATACCGTTTTTATCGTAAAATTTTACGCCGCAGGCTGCGGCAGCACCGCAACCGCCGTCGTTGGTGGCGCTGCCCCCCAGACCTACGATCAACCGACGGCAGCCTTTTTTCGCTGCCTGCAGCAACAACTGGCCTACGCCGAAAGTTGTAGTCTTTTCCGCCTGCTTGTTATCGCCTACCAGAGGCAGACCTGCGGCGGCCGCCATTTCGATAACGGCGGTGCCGTCGGGGAGCAGACCGTAATAACTTTGCAAAGGTTCGCCGTAAGGCCCTTGGACTTGGGCGCCGATCTTTTCGCCGCCCAATGCCTGAAGAAAGGCATCGACGCTGCCTTCCCCGCCGTCGGCCACCGGGATGGTCGTTATCTTGGCGTCAGGCCAGTGCCGCAGGAAAGCGTCTTTTACCTCTCGGCAGATCCGAGCGCTGGACATAGTGCCCTTAAAGGAATCGGGGATGATGATGATGTTGCGCATAGCAAACTTCCTCAGTTCAAAGACCGTAGGCAGAGAAGGCGGCCGGGCTGTTATCTGTGTTTAGCAGAAGAGAGAGATGATGAAGATCTCCACCATGGAGGCGATGCCCAATACCAAGGTGCAGGCAGTCTGGGTACGATAACCTTGTTCTGCGCTCATCTCGCCGAAGTTGGTAACTACCCAGAAGTAGGAGTCGTTGGCGTGAGATACGGTCATAGCGCCGGCACCGATAGCCATAACGGTGAGGGCTGCCAACACCGGTGTGCTCAGGCCCAAAGCGCCCATCAAGGGAGCCATGATGCCTGCAGTGGTGGTGATGGCCACAGTGGAAGAGCCCTGAGCAGTCTTCAGTATGGCGGCCAAGATGAAGGGGAAGAAAATGCCGATAGTCTGGAGGATAGTGGCATTGGAGGTGATGAAGCCTACCAGACCGGATACGGCGATGACCTTGCCCAGCACGCCGCCGGCGGCGGTGATGAAGAGGATGGGGCCGGTGACCTTCAAAGTCTCGTTGGTGATGTCGTAGAAGTCACCCAGTTTGCCGGCTGTGTTCAATTGGGCTATGCCGAAGAGAGTGCCTACGATCAAGGCCATGACAGGGGTACCCAAGAAATTCAGCAGGTCGGCGAGGCCTCCCTTCAGGCCGGCCATGGTAACGATGGAGGCAACGGCCATCAAGATGATGGGCACTACGATGGGAGCCAAACTGATGAAGGAGCCGGGCAATTTACCGTAGGAGGCTACCAGATCTTCATAGCTTTGAGCTACAGAGCCGTCGTCATAATCATCGGCAGCTTTGGTGGTCAGGCCGATGTGTTTAGCATAAAGATAGCCTGCGAACAAGGGGAAGATGGAGACCAAGGCACCCATGCCCATCACCAAGAGCATGTTCTCGCCTACACCCAGAGTATTGGCAGCGGCGATGGGACCGGGGGTGGGGGGAATGAAGACATGGGAGATATAAAGACCGGCCGAGAGGGCTACCGACATGGTGACAGAAGATATCTTGGTGCGTTTGACCAAAGACTTGCGAATGGGATTGAGGATAACGAAGCCGGAGTCGCAGAAGACGGGGATGGACACTACCCAACCCATCAGTTCCATGGCCAGAGCCGGCCGTTTTTGGCCTACGATACCGATGACGATGTCGGCCAAACGGACTGCGGCACCGGTCTTCTCCAAGATAGAGCCGATCAAGGCGCCAAGGATGATGACGATGCCGATGCTGGTGAAGGTGCCGGAGAAGCCGGCGCCGATCACGTTGACCAAACTTTGGACCGTTTTGCCGTTCACCGTAGTGTTCACCAAGGGGATACCGGCCACCAAGCCCAAGATGATGGAAACTCCCATGATGGACAGGAAGGGATGGATCTTGTACTTGGAAATGGCAACGATCATGACGATGACGGCGATGACAAAAGCAATAATCAGTGCAAAACCACTCATCACTACAACCTCCTATACTTAATAGGTAAAAAGTACGCTAAAACGACGCTTAAAGTCGGTTTAGGTTATCATAATTGTACTCCAAAGTGAATAAAATGTAAATAAGTAGCCACAGACTTTAAAATTATTTTGCCGTATTGCTTTAAAAACAGCAAAACGCCCCGAGGCAGGACCTGATCTTGCTTCGGGGTGTTTTAAACATGATTGGAAATTTTGGGCCTTATTGCTGAGCGGCCCCTTCGGAGAGAGAGTGACCCGGCAAGTTTTGCTGAGCAGCGGGAGGAGGAAGAGAGGGCGCATGGTCCTCTTCGGCCTGAGCAGCCTGCAGCAAGTTCATGAATTCTTCGCCGGTGATGGTCTCTTTTTCCAAAAGATAGGCGGCCAGCTTATCCAATTTGTCGCGATTGTCGGCTAAAAGCTGCCGAGCTTTCTCGTGGGCGCTCTTGATGATGGACAGCACCTTGGCGTCGATGGCCTGAGCGGTGCCGTCGGAGCATTGCAAGGAAGCGTCGCCGCCTAAATAAACATTGCTTATGACTTCCGTGGCCATCATATCGAATTCTTCCGTCATGCCCAAACGGGTCACCATGCTGCGGGCGATCTTGGTGGCCTGTTCGATATCGTTGGCGGCGCCGCTGGTGATGGAGGCGAAGACCAGTTCTTCGGCGCTGCGGCCGCCGCAAATGGTGCAGATCTTGTTGAAGAGCTCTTCTTTCTTCATCAATACCGATTCGTTCTCGGCTATCTGCATGGTGTAGCCCAAGGCCCCGTTGGTGCGGGGGATGATGGTGATCTTGTGGACCGGAGCGGAATTTTTTTGCAGAGCGGCCACCAGCGCATGACCGATCTCGTGATAAGCGATCACTTTTTTCTCTTCGGGACTGATCACTGCTCCTTTACGCTGATACCCGGCGATGACCACTTCGATGGATTCTTCCAGATCGGCTTGCTGTACCGCAGGATGCCCCAGTTTAACAGCCCTCAAGGCACCTTCGTTGATGATGTTGGCCAACTCGGCGCCGCTGGCGCCGGCAGTGGCCCGGGCCAGAGCATTGTAATCCACCGAAGGATCCATCTTCACATCTTTGCCGTGCACTTGCAGGATGGCTTCGCGGCCCCTCATGTCGGGGAGCTCTACCGGGATGCGTCTATCAAAACGGCCGGGCCGCAAAAGCGCCTTGTCCAAAGCTTCGGGCCTGTTGGTGGCGGCCAAGATCACAACGCCCTTGCCGCCGTCGAAGCCGTCCATCTCCGACAGCAATTGATTTAAAGTTTGTTCTCTTTCGTCATTGCCGCCCAGTTGGCCGTCTCTCTTTTTGCCGATGGCATCGATCTCGTCGATGAAGACGATACAGGGAGCTTTTTCGGCAGCTTGTTTGAAAAGATCGCGCACGCGGGCTGCGCCCATGCCCACGAACATTTCTACGAACTCGCTGCCGCTGATGGAGAAGAAGGGAACTTTGGCTTCACCGGCGATGGCTTTGGCCAAGAGAGTCTTGCCGGTGCCGGGAGGCCCCACCAGAAGAGCGCCTTTGGGCATATTGGCGCCCATGGCCTTGTAGCGCTCGGGGTTGTGCAAAAAATCCACCAATTCCATAAGGGCTTCTTTCGCTTCGTCCTGGCCGGCTACGTCGGCGAAACTTTTGCCGGTCTGGGCTTCCACGTAGATCTTGGCGTTGCTTTTGCCGAAAGACATGAAGTTGCCGCCGCCCATGCGGCCGCCCATGTAGCGCATGAAGAGCTGGCCCAAGATGAAGAAGATGGCGATGGGCAGCACCCAGTTGGTGAAGAAGCTGACGATGGGGTTGGGCTCTTTGGGCACGACCTGAGCAAATTCCACTTTGGCCTGCATCAAACGATTGACCAGATCGGGGTCGTCCATGCGGCCGGTGACGTAGATCTCCTGTTCATCGCCGTCTTTTACCAAAGCGGCCATTCTTTTATCGGTAATCTCCACCTTGCTGAGTTTGTTGTCGTTCAGCATGTCCAAAAAAGTGGTGTAGCTGATCTCGTGGACTTTGGGACTGAAAAAGGTGGGGACGATGACGGTGTTGATGCATAAAATGATGAGGATGGCCATCACATAATAATAGATCAACGGTCTTTTCGGTTTATTGTCGGGCATGGGGCAACATCTCCTTTGAGCAGAGCGCCGGAATATTTTGCGAAAGCAGAGCCGTTCGAAGGCCTAAGGCAAATCGACTACGTTTATTTTAACATCGCCTTATGCGGCAGTCAAGGAAAGGGGAGAGAAGGGGGAAAAGGCATAATCGAGCACAATCAACAGAACTCGTAGTTTTTAACGTTGCGCCTAGGGCATATTACTCGTTACGATCAATGCTTTTTCGTTAGAAAGTTTTGTCGTTATCCACATTCTATTACTTTGACCATCGTAAGCTGTTTAAAATTTAACAGCAATTAAAGTAGGGAGACTCCAACACTGGCTCTTTAGATAAGTTCTTAATCGCTACCTTAGGGAAGTGGTAGTTTTTGAACATAGTTCTCGATACGTTCAGGAACATTTTCGATGCGATATTTATTTTATCGAGGGTCTGAAGCGGTAAACTGAAATTGGAACAAAGGGGCGATTTTGCACAACAGGAAACATAGCGATTCGTACCGCATTTCCACCGATTTATCAGCCTATAATAGGCGATTTGCCGATAGAGAAAGAGATAGACGATCACGTACTGCTCCTCAATGAACAGTGCCGGCCCATGCCATTAACTATCCGACTTCAAAACAATATAGGGAGTTCTTTTCAGAGCTAACACATGCTTGCCATTGCTTGCTCAGTGTTTAAAAAAGTTGTTTAAAGTGTGCATTTTTGTTGATTAGTGCAACCATGATCTCCACCCGTTTTACGGGTGGTTTTTGTTGTGTGCAGATATACTTAGAAATTTTTTATAAACATGCTTAAAAAATGTCAATTTCTAATTTCCAAGAGTTTAGAATACACTAATTAAAGAAGACATAGATGATATGAACTGACTGGTCTTACTGAATCGAGCTAACTCTCGGCCATCGTATATTCGGCAATGTATTCAATTGCTTTCAACTTCGGCAAAGGCTATCGGAACATAGACTTCACAGGATTTATAGGAAAGGAGCTGGTGTTATGGCCAATATGCGAGAGATCGTTGATAACTTTTTTGCAAGTGACAGGCAATATGATTTGGGCGGCGGTCAAAAACAAGTAGACAAACAACACGAAAAAGGTCGGCTGTTTGTCAGAGAGAGAATAGCGGCGCTATTCGATCCGGATACTTTTGTAGAGATCGACAGACATGTGGAACATCACTGTAACAACTTCGGGATGGAGAAGAAAGCCGGTCCCGGTGATGGCGTTGTGACCGGTTATGGCAAGATAAACGGTTCTTTGGTTTATGTTTATGCGGACGATTTTACCGTTTTCGGCGGCACTATGGGGGAAATGCATTCCCGAAAAGTGTGCAAAGTTTTGGACTTAGCCTTGGCCAATCATCGCCCTGTGATCGGTATACACGATTCCGGCGGGGGTAGGATCCAGGAGGGCGTTGATGCCAAGCATGCCTATGGCGAAATTTTTTACCGTAACAGCATAATGTCAGGCGTGGTCCCTCAGATCTCCGTTATTATGGGGCCATGTGCCGGCGGCGCTGTTTATTCGCCGGCGTTGACCGACTTTATCATCATGGTGGACAAGTCCAGCCATATGTTCGTTACCGGTCCCAAGGTTTGCAAGGCTGCCCTTAATGAAGATGTGTCGGAAGAAGATTTGGGCGGTGCGTTGACGCAAAACAAATTCAGCGGCGTAGCTCATTGCTTGGCAAAAAACGAGGAAGAGACTTTCCGCCTGATCAAAAGTCTGCTGAGTTATATGCCGGCCTCGAATTTGGAAGCGGCTCCGCTTTATGAGTATCTCGATGACGGTTGCTCCGGCGATGCGCTTCTGGATATTGTACCGGCTAATAAAAATATGGGCTATGATATCAGAAAAGTTATTGGCGTCGTTTTTGACATAGATTCGTTTTTTGAGATACAGCCCATGTTTGCAGCAAACATAGTTGTCGGCTTTGCCCGATTGAAAGGCAGGAGCGTAGGCATAATAGCAAATCAACCGCAAAACATGGCAGGTTGCATAGATATCAACGCTTCCGATAAGGCGGCACGTTTTATTCGCTTCTGTGATTGCTTTAATATTCCCATAATATCTCTGGTAGATGTTCCCGGCTATCTTCCCGGCATTTATCAAGAACGCAATGGCATCATCAGACACGGCGCCAAGATGCTTTACGCTTATTCCGAGGCAACTGTGCCGAAATTGACCGTCGTGTTGCGCAAGGCTTACGGAGGCGCCCAAAATGCTATGTGTTCCAAAGAACTTCGTGCTGATTATCTATTGCTGTGGCCAACAGCGGAGATAGCCGTCATGGGAGCGGCGGGAGCAGCCAATATCATTTTCCGCAAAGAGATACAGGCTGCGGCCGATCCGGAGGAAATAAGGCGTCAGCGTATTGCGGAGTATGAAGAGAAGTTCTCGACGCCGTTGGCGGCTGCTCGGAGAGGGTATGTCGACAGGATCATTCGCCCCGAGAAGACAAGGCAGGAGTTGATTGCCGCTCTGGAATCTTTGCAGGGCAAAAAACAGCAACTGCCGTGGAAAAAGCACGGAAATATACCTCTGTGATTAGCAGCATAGAGCTGTCTGTTAATTAAATTTCACTGAAAGGAGCAAACTTTATGGGCATGTTAAGCGGCTACAGGGTTTTGGACTTTTGCAGCTTCGTTTCCGGCCCAACCTGTACCAGACTGTTAGCTGATATGGGAGCGGAAGTTATAAGGATCGAGCGCCCCGACAAGAAAAAAGGCAGCGGTCCTTACTGTGGGGGAGAGCGAACGGTGGATCTCGGTCTTATGCGGGGAAAGAAGAGCGTGACTCTCAACGCCAAAGATCCCGAGGACTTTGCCATCCTGCAGAAACTTATTAAAACGGCGGATGTTATTGTAGAGAATTTCCGCCCGGGTGTAACGAAGCGAATGGGGATTTCCTACGAAGATGTCATTAAGATCAAACCTGACATCATCTATACTTCCATTTCCGGCTTCGGTCAGGTCAGCCCCTACAAAAATCGCGGTGCTTTTGACATTATAGCAGAAGCAATGAGCGGTTTCATGAGTATAACCGGCGAAAAAGAAGGCAAGCCTGTACGGGCAGGTGCGTCTATCGCAGATATTTTTTCCGGCTTGGAAGCAGCTTACGGGACGGCCTGTATGTTGCTGAACCGAGAAAAGACAGGGAAAGGTAATCATCTTGATGTAGCTATGCTGGACGTTATGTTTGCCGTTTGCAATAATCCGGTCACTCAGTATTTGAATACCGGGATCGTGGCGCAAAAAATCGGCAACGAACATCCTCAAGATGTACCTTGGAACGATTTTCCGACTGCAGACGGCATCTTTATAATCGCCTCTGCCCGTACCAATACTTTTGTGAAATTGTGCGAAGTACTGGGTTGCGAACAGTACATCGATGACCCGCGCTTCTGCAATGATGATGTCCGGTTGAAAAACAAGGACGCATGCCACGAGATAGTGCGCAGTTATACCAGCAAATGGAAGACGGCGGATATTATTGAAGCACTGAATGAAGCAGGTGTTCCTTGTGCGGTTATCAACAGCATCGACGAAGCCTGTCGTGATGAAAGTATCCTTGCCAGAGGCATGGTAGCTACTGTCAGTCATAAGACGGCCGGTACCTATCAGCTGCCTGGCTCTCCTATGAAATTTGCTGAAGATCCTATCAAGTTGACCAAAGGATCGCCGATCTTGGGAGAAAACAACAGGGAGGTTTTCGGCGGACTTGGGATGACCAAGGAAGAGATCGATGCGTTGTTGGCTAAGCAAGCCGAGGTTAGGACTTTCTTTAAAGAGTACGCCTTGGAATAGCTGTAGGGCGTAGACCTTGGAGGCGGTGCGTGATGCAAGATAGAGAAGTTCGATGGTTCAGTACAGACCATATTGCTAAACGAGCAAGCTTTTATGCGGGAGGAACTTTGAAAACCGACCAAAAGGGAGAACATTACTATTCTGGGCAGGTGTTTGTTGAAGGATACATGCCTAAAGCAGTTACTAAAAAGTTTCCTTTGTTAATGATGCACGGCAAAGGACAGACGAACACAAATTGGTATGGAACTCCTGATGGTAGAGAAGGATGGTTAGATTTTTTCCTAAAGCAAGGCTATATAGTTTATCTTGTAGAACAACCGGCACGCGGAAGATCTGCTTGGTATGAAAGTGATGGGCCGGTCACTTATCAGAGTAATGAATTAGTAGAATACCGTTTCACCGGCAATAAGGGGAAATGGGCTCAATCTAAGTTGCATACGCTGTGGCCCGAAACTGCTAAAGAACCGGGGCAATATGACTATGAGCAATTTATGAAAGCTCAAGTTCAATATCTTAAAAGTGACAGCCTAACAGTAAAGTTGGCAGTAGCTGCTATGGATGATGTATTGAAACATACCGGCCCGGTTATTCTTTTAGCGCATTCACAGGCCGGTCGTTTTGCATGGCCGATTGCCGATAAATACAAGGAAAGCGTGGTCGGTATAATTGCCATTGAGCCAAATGGTCCTCCGTTTAGCGGTAATGTTAACATTACTGAAGCCGGTAATTATGGCATTACAGACGAACCGCTTACCTTCGATCCGCCAATAAAATCATACAAAGATCTTAAACTTAAAATAATGTCCAAAGATGAAGAGGGGCACATTGATGGCCTGCTACAAGGCGAACCGGTGCGTAGATTGCCCAATCTTATGGGCAAACCTATCATGATTATGGTCAGCGAGGCCTCTTACCATGCTGAGTATGACTATTTGACATCTATGTTTTTAACACAGGCAGGAGTTGAAAACGATTTTTATGATTTGCCAAAAATGGGCATACATGGCAATGCGCATATGGTAATGATGGAGACTAATTCTTTGGAAATTGCCGCTATCATTGCTGAGTGGCTCAATGAAAATGGGCTATAACGATTTTTAGGGTTACTGGTTATATTGGCAAAGTTAAGGAGGAATCACTAACCATGGGACTGGCTGTGATAAGTTTATTGACATTGGTTGTAGCCGTTGCTATAGGTTACTTCCGAAATATCAATACAGGATTGATTGGAATATCCTTAGCTATGTTATTTGGAACTTTAGCCGCTGGGCTCAAGGTATCTAAAGTTGTCGGGTTTTGGCCATATTCTCTGTGTTTGACAATAATGGGCGTTACGTTTCTGTTTGCTATTGCACAGAAAAATGGGACACTCACAATTTTGGCAAGGTATATGACTAAATTGGCGAATGGGAAGGCTAAATTGTTACCTTTTATATTTTTTCTGATCCCAGGCATTTTAGGTTTTGCAGGTGTTACCGGGCCGGTAGTATTAGCTATCGTTGCCCCACTGGTCATGGCAATAGGTCGTGAAAACAAAATACCTGAACTTGATATTACCATTTCGGCAGTCTTTGGCTGTCTGGCAGGTAGTTTAAACAGCGTTAATGTATCAGGTGCTATTGCGAAGAATTTGGGGTCTGAAGCATGGACAGTAGCCGGGCTAGGGGGCAATTTAGATTATAACAAAGTTTTCCTGGGATGTTTATTTATATTCACATTTGAATTTCTTGTGGCCTATTTTATGCGAGGAATGTATCGCTTTAGAGATGTTAGCATACAAGAAGAAAAACTTGAGATGACATCAGCACATAAAATTACAACGGCAGTCGTTGTGGCAGCATTATTCTCTATTTTAGTTTTAAAAACCGATACCGGGTTGACCTCTTTTTTAGCAGGCACCATCCTGTTGCTTTTGAAATGCGGGAAGCAAAATGAGGCCATAGCTGGAATTTCATGGTCAACTGTTATGCTGGTCGGCGGCATGACCATATTAATCAAAGTTGTCGGTGCTGTCGGTGGCATTCAATTATTGGCTAATAAGCTGGCGGCTATTATGAGCGGTAATACTGCACCATCTATATTGGCGGTAACGGCAGCCTTGATGAGCTCGGTTTCCAGTGCATCGGGTGTTGTAATGCCTTCGTTGATACCTACAATACCGGCATTGCTCAAAGAAATAACCGGCGCTAGTTTTGTGCCTATGCTGATAGGCATTGTCTTTGGTGCCCATGCCGTAACAATTTCACCGATGTCTACTTTAGGAGCTTTATGTTTGGCCTCCAGCAGCGAGGAAAATAAGGGGGGTTATTTGCTAAGCAGTTAATCGCCGCAGTTGTGGCATCAATAGGGACGGCAGTAATTTTATATCTCCTGAGTGTTAGCGGTGTTTTTTAAGTATCATCATTTAGTTGCCAGAATTATTAAATTGAGAGGTGAGTGATTATGTATATCATTGGTGCTTTGATAGTATTGGCTGCTATTATCGGCATGGTCAAGCGCTTGGAACCTCGTATGTTGCTACTGGTTGCAGGCATACTGATGTGCGTGGTGGTGCTTAACCCCATGGCAGCCTTTAACGCTTTTCGCAAATCGATTGCCGGTCCGGTAATTCAAACCATCGCCGGTGCCATGGCCTTTGCCTATGTAATGACTTATACGAAGGCCGACCAGCATCTTGTGCACATGCTGTCCAATGTTTTGACTAAACTCAGCCCCGTAGTGTTAGTGCCGGGCGGTATTTTGATCACAGCCTTTGTGCACATTTCTGTTCCCAGTGCTGCTGGATGCGTTGCCTCTGTGGGCCCGGTGCTCGCCCCCATCTTATTAGGCGCTGGCGTAGCTCCTGTTATGGTAGCCTCCATCCTCTTCTGTGGCACCTTCGGCATGACTATGCTGAACCCGGGCTTTCATCAGATCGCCGTGGTATCACAGGCCACCGGTGACGCCCCTGCTGACATAGTTGCCAATCATTACGTTGTCGTCCTGATAGTTTCGGCTGTAGTCATAGCAGTCGAGACCTTTGTAGCTTTCTACCTTAAAGAGCAAAAGGGTTACGGCAAACAGCTGACGGCGGAAGAGGAGGCTGCCTACAAAAACTTTAAAGTCAATTATCTCTGGGCGCTCACTCCGTTGCTGCCGTTGGTGCTGATCATGTTAGGCTCTACCGGTACTGTAGCTTTTCTCAAACCACTGAAAATACTCGATTGCATGCTGATAGGTGCTATCGCGCTGTGCGTGGTCACCAAAACCAACCCGGCTAAAATATCCATAGCTTACTGGGAAGGCTTCGGCAAAGGCATCACTAACATTTACTCTATCATAATTTGCTCCGCTGTTTTTGTAGCCGGTATCCAAGTAACCGGTTTGCTGCAAAAGATGTTGGATCTCATGGCTTCTAATCCTGCTCTTGCGAAGCTAAGCGGTTCGCTGGGACCTTTCATTCTGGCAGTTGTATGCGGATCCGGAGATGCGGCTTCAGTGGCCTTCAATCAATTAGTTACTCCTCATGCTGCAGAGTTCGGGATGATACCGATGAATTTAGGCGCATTGGCGGCCTTCACAGGTTGCTTGGGCAGGACTATGTCGCCTTTCGCCGGTGTAACTTTCGTATGTATGGGGCTTACCGGTACTACTTCTCCTATAGAAATGGTGAAGAGGACCGCTCCTGCAATGATCGCCGGCCTGATCGTTACCACTGTACTCTTTGCGTTTAGGTAAAGTATCCTCCTTTTTAAAAATTTGGTGTTAAATTCTTAAAGGCACTTTACGTTATTTTGATGTAAGGTGCCTTTAAGACGATTATTTGTTGATAATAAAGGCATTCCCTTATTTCAAAAAGAATATCATATATTGAATCGCCGGCATTTATCAACCTCCAGTCTTCCTGAAGGCCGTTCCTGACAGTGTCAAGTAATCGTTGGCAAAATTCTCCGGCAAAATATCAAAGTCAGAACCCTACAAAGGGCAAAGCATCCT
>CANQBR010000006.1 GCA_947589605.1 uncultured Phascolarctobacterium sp.
GGGCGCGAGAGCGCTGCCGGTTTTGTGCCCTTACAGGGCTGAGTCAAACCACCGGCTAAGCCGGTGGTTATGCTTTTATTAGTGTGGAGTGTGGAGTGTGGAGTGTGGAGTGTGGAGTTGGGTGGCCGGGCGCTGAGCTTGTCGAAGCGTTAGGGCGCCCTGCTGCGTCGGGCATTTCCTTCCTCTTGGACATTCAGCTGATTTAAATTATTGAGCTGAGGAAGCCCGGGACAAGCTCAATGACCGACGCTATACGAACCCGGCGCCGCTCAATGGGCGGCGTGCTCATCAGCGTGCTCGTGTATATCGCCCCAAGTTTTTCTTCTCATTTTGTCCCCGAGACTGTATAATAAAAGTACGGTCACACTAGGGGCAAGGTGAGCAAAATATAAAAGCAAAAGGAGGAAAGCCTATGCCCCACATGAAAAGGACCGTAAAAGACAGCGTTTTCACTTATCTTTTTCAAGACCCGCAGTACACCCTACAACTGTATAAATCGCTGCACGGCGAAGACGACGGCGTCGAAGAAAAAGACATCGAAGTGGTCACGCTGACCAATGTCTTGGTCGACGACATCTACAACGACTTAGGCTTTTTGGTGAAAGACAGGCTGATCGTTTTGGTGGAAGCCCAGTCGACTTTTTCCCCGAATCTTCCCATGCGCATGCTGTTTTATTTGGCAGCCACTTACAACGCCTACAGCAATGAAAAGCTATGGAGCACGCACGACGCCAAAGCGCACCGCTTCCCCGAAGCGGAAATGTATGTTATTTACACGGGGAAGGGGGAAGTGCCGGCAGTCTTGAAGCTTTCTGATCTTTGCGGAGGGGATGAAAATGCGGAACTGAAGGTGAAAGTGCTGAGGGGAGATTCCGCCGACAAAAGCGACATCGTGAACCAATATGTGCGCTTTTGCAAGATCGCCGACGAAGAGCGGCGCAAAGGCGGGCCAACGGTGGAAACTGTAAAGAGGATCATCGACCGCTGTATCGAAGAAGGAGTGCTGCCGATTTTTTTGGCGTCACGGCGGAAGGAGGTAGAAAATATCATGGTAGTTTTATACGACGAAGCGAAAGCAAGAGAAATCTATGAGTACAACGTTAGGAAAGATGCCTTGGAGGAGGGGAGAGCCGAGGGCATGAAGAAAGGCAGAGCCGAGGGCAGAAACGAGGGTACCGAAAAAGGCATCTCTGCTATGGTCGCCACCTTGAAAAGGCTTGCCTTGGCGAAAAACACAATAGTTCAGGAATTAATCAGAAACTTTCAACTTTCTCCTCAAGCTGCCGAGGCGAAGGTGGAGCAGTATTGGGACTGAAAAGATCGAACAAAAAAGCAAAATGACCGGGGACGCACATTTGCGTCCCTCTCGCCCCCCTCGCCGGGGGGATTTTTTTATTTCACGACACGCCCCTGCCTTGGACTGTACCCTTAAAAATGGACATCGAAAAAATACACCCCCTGTTGTAGAATTAAAAGAAACGACAGGGGGTGTAAATAAGGCTAGAAAGTATACAAAAGTAGAATCGCTAGCTGAAGATATTCTGCGTATGAAGCAGAACAGAATGACTAACCGGGAGATCGGCGAGCACCTCGGCCTAAGCAAAGAGCAGGTAAAAGGCTTGCTCCATCGACAATGCCGCAAACAACGTTTATTAGAACATGGATATATCCCACGCAAAAAGGGACGCCCAAGGAAAAACGAAGTCGATGAGAATACAAGAAAGAACAACGAGCTGGCCAGACTTCGTATGCAGGTGGAGTTGCTTCAAAATTTTCTGTGCGAAGTTGGAAGGAGGTGAAGCTGAAATATAGGGTAATAGAGCGATTTCGGAGCAAATACAGTTTAAAGGCGATGTGCGATTTCTTCGAGGTTTCCAGAAGTGGTTACTACGCTTGGTACAAACGGCAGCGGCGAGAGAACAGAGACGCATGGCTTCGCGACCTTATATGCGAGTGCCAAAATGAAACTAAACAGACCTACGGTTGCCGCAGAGTGCGCAGATGGCTCATGAGAAAATACAGAAAGAATGTTAATCTGAAGGCAGTGTTGCGTATAATGCGCAAGTACGATTTATTGGCCAGAGTGCGTCGTGTAAGGCCATATACGCACTTCGATAATGCCGTACATAAGTATCCTAACCTTCTGAAGAGGGCCTTTGACCAGTCTGTGCCGAATAAATTCTGGGTGACAGACATCACATATGTCCCTACCGCTAAGGGGATGCTATACATGTGTGTCGTGATGGATCTGTGCGGGAAAGAGGTTTTGTCCTATCGTATAGGCAATAATATGACAGCTTCTTTGGTTACTGATACAGTCAAAGCCGCTATGAAAAGGGAAAAGGTCGCTGATGGACTCGCACTCCACAGCGACCAAGGCGGTCAGTATACATCCCAAGAATATCATGACCTAAGCAAAGTATACCATTTTTCCCCGTCAATGTCCAATCCTGGCTGCCCATACGATAATGCTGCGATGGAAAATTTCTTCGGAACATTCAAGTGCGAGTGTCTGAACCGCGTGAAGATAGCCGATCGGATTATGCTTGAGCAACTGGTTGCGGAGTATATATATTTCTATAACTACGAGCGAATCAATTTGAAAAACGGCCTTACCCCGTATGAAATCCGGAGCAAGGCCGCATAATATCGCAATATTCTACGATTGGTGGTTTATTTTTGTGCCTATTGAATGGGATACAGTTCACCTTGCGGCCGGGGCTTATTTTAGTGTGGAGTGAGGAGTGGAGAGGGAGGAGCTTTTTATATATAGGAAGAAAAAAGGAGGACGCTCCTGTTTGGTGCGGAGCGGGGGAGCACAAGATGAAATGAAAAAGTTCTTGCTTTGACGACATAAGCAGAGGATAAAACAAAAGCAAGGCCCGCCTCACGGCGGGCCTTCGTGCTGTAAAGTTCAGATCGGAGAGAAAAAGTCACGAGCTCATTTCGCCAACTTCAGGAACTTGCCGTACATGGCGTGGTCCTGAGCCATCATCTTGTCGGCGTCGTCGCCGATGATGGCGGTGGGATCGATGCCCTGCTTCATGAAATAATCTTTGAATTCTTGGCTCTCGCAGGCCTTTTTGGCAGCGGCCCGCAGCACGTCCAATTTTTCTTTAGGCGTGTCCTTGGGAGCCACCAAGGTGGCCCAAGCCCGAACGGTCATGTCGTGGCCCAACTCTTTGAAGGTGGGCACGTCGGGATAAATGTTGGAGCGGGTGGCGGCCATCACCGCCAAGATCTTCAAGTTGCCGGCGTCCACCTGGCTCTTGAAAACGGAAGGATCGGAAAGAGTGGCCTGAATGTGTTTGCCGGCCAGAGCGGCGGCGATATCGGCGGTGCCTTTGGGGTAGGGCACGTGCTTGAACTGCACGCCGAATTCTTCTTCGAAATTCAAAGCGGCGATGTGCCAAATGGCGCCGGTGCCGGAATTGCCCATCTGCACCTTGCCGGGGTTGGCCTTGGCGTAGGCCACGAACTCAGCCAAACTGTCGTAGGGAGCATCCTTGGCCACGATGAGGGCCGCGGGAGCGGCGATGGGCGCGCAGATGGATACATAATCGGCATAAGTGTTTTTGCACTTGCCCTGATGGGGGAACATGGCCAGCTCCACCGTCACCATGCCCAAGGTGTGGCCGTCGGCCTTGGCCCGGGCGGTCTCTACCATGCCGGTGACGCCGCCGCCGTCGGGCTTATTGATGGCCACGAATTTGCTGCCGGGCAATTGCTTCTCCAAAAATTGAAGCAGGCCGCGGGCAGAAACGTCGGTGCCGCCGCCGGGAGCTTTGGGGATGATGACGTTGATGTCGCCGTCGGCGGGATAAGCGGCCTTCTTGCCGCCGCCGCAGCCGGCTGCCGCGAGAGTCAGCATGAAAAGAGATAGGATGAGGGCTAAGAGCTTCTTCATGTGGTACACTCCTTATCATAAAATTTTAAAAATTTTTTGAACGCTGATTTAATTTAAGGCAAGGCGGACGAGAGCGATGTTCTGCCGCCGCCAGGTGTAGGTGCAGGCCCTCACGTTCACTGCAAAGCAGACAGGGGTAAGAATATTCTCCCGGCCCCGTCTCCAAGTCCAGCTCCTTTTTAAAATCGAGGCCGTTTTCGGAAGAGAGGAGGCTGAGAGGGGAGCGGCTGCCCCAATTTTCGGCGACGGGATTGCAGGCAAGATAGAGTCTTTTGCCTGTATAGACCGCATCTAAGCCGCTGTTGTTGTTGGGCACGGCAAGAGGATAGGGAGAAGAAAAATTTCGCCCGTCATCGAAACTGTCGGCGCGATAAACTTTGCCTTCGCTCGAGCGCAGCAGCATGTGCACACCCAGTTCATCCTGCCACAAAGAAGGTTGGATGACGCCCCTGCCGCGAAAACTTTGGGGGCTGACGGCGATGCCGCTCGCAAAAACTTCGGAAAAATTTTCCTCGTAAGTCAAATTTTCGATGCCGATGGGGGGCGAAAGCCGCCAAGTGCGGCCGCCGTCTTCGCTTCTATCGGCAAAGGAGAGCCACTCGCCTTTTTCGGTGCTGGCCCCCGCCAAAAGAGCGCCGTCTTTCAGCGTCAGCACTTTATTGCGCACGGGGCCCCGGCCGCCCCTGTCGCCCGGCACCAATTCCTCTTCTTCCGACCAAGTGCGGCCCTCATCATAAGAGCGGCGCACAAAAGTTTGCCAAGCGGCGATGCGCCGGCCTTTTTTGTAAAAGAGCACCAGCTCTTTCCCGTTCGGCCACAGCACCGGGTTCCAATGAGGGCAGCCGCCCCCGGCGATGAGCCGAGGCTCTTGCCAATGCCCGCCGCGCAAAGCAACGCCGTAGACGGCGCAATCGTCGGCTCCCTCTTTGCTGCCGGCAAAAAAGCAGCAATAAAGGCTGCCTCGAGGGAGGAGAGCCAAAGAGGAAGCGTGGCAGAAAGCGCCGGGAGGCTCTTTTAAAATAAATTCGCGGCTGCGGATGCTGAGCATGAGAGGCCTCGCGTCTTTTGATCGATACCATTATATCATAGGAAAGAAAAGGGCGAAACAGCGAGGAAAAAATTTGCGGGCTCAAAGCTCGGCCTTCGCGTCTTGTCATTTGCGGCGGCGGTAGTTTATAATGAAGGCAGGAAAGATCTGTGTCAGCACTGCTGACACAAATAAGTTGGTGATGAATTTGTGACACTATCGGTGACACAAATAAGCCGGACAAATCATTTGCTCATAATGTCCGGGTCAAAGTCCGCCGAGGAACGGCATTGTGAGTATGAAGAAACTGTCGAGACCTTCGGTAAAAACAGATGATAAATGAAGACAAGGCGGTGAAAGTTTTGTTTTCTTTTTTGCGGGACGAAAAAAAGCACGTGCTCTCTTTGGTGGGGGCCGGCGGCAAGACCACGCTCCTTTACGAATGGGCGGGATATTTTGCCCGGCGGGGCCGCAAAACTGCCGTGAGCACCACAACTCACATTTTACGGCCGCCCAAAAATTTTGCGGCCGATCTTCGCGAAGTCCGCTCGTTGTGGCAGCAGGGCGATCTCGCCGTGTGCGGCGAAGCGGAAAAAGGCACCGGCAAATCGATCGCTCCCGCTTTTTTGAAGGAACTCATAGCCGAAGCCGAGGTAGTCCTTCTCGAAGCCGACGGTGCAAAAGGCCGCCCCGCAAAAATACCCGCCCCGTGGGAGCCGGTGCTGCTCAAAGAGAGCGACGCGGTCATCGCCGTCTTCGGCCTGGACGCTTTGGACCGGCCCTTGCAAGAAGTGTGCTTTCGCTATGAAGTCGCACAAAAAAATTTCGGACTTGCGCCTGCAGCTATTTTAGACACAGAGACGGCGGCTCGCTTGCTGCTTTCTCCCTTGGGCGGCCGCAAAAATGTGGGAGACCGAGTTTTTTATATCGTCCTCAATAAATGCGATGATGAAATATTAAAAGCTAAAGGCGAAAAGTTAAGAGAAGCACTCTGCGCCTTAGGCATGAAAAAAGAAGCCGTGGCCCTGCGGGGCACATTAGGCGATCTTTGCCTTTGAGAAAAAAAGGAGCGGCTGTGGAAGAATTAAAGATAGCAGTGCGAGGAGCGGGAGACTTGGCCACCGGCGTCATCTGCAGATTGACGAGGGCAGGCTATAGGGTGCTGGCGCTGGAGCATACAGCCCCCAGCGTCATCAGAAGGCAGGCGGCCTTGGCCGAAGCTCTCTACGAGGGCAGTTTTCAAGTGGAAGGGCTCACCGCCCGCGTGATAAAAAATATAAACGAGGCGGAAAGCGTGTGGGAGAGGGGAGAAGTGCCCGTCTTGGCGGACCCCGAGGGGAGTTGCCTTAAAGACTTTCGCCCCGACGTCCTCATCGACGCCATCATAGCCAAAAAAAATTTAGGCACGACAAAAGAGCTGGCCCCTTTCACCGTCGCCTTGGGCCCGGGCTTTGAGGCGGGCGTTGACGTAGACATCGTTATCGAGACCCAACGAGGCCACGATTTGGGCCGCATCATCAGGCAGGGCAGCGCCGCCCCCAACAGCGGTGTGCCGGGCCTCATCGCCGGCTACGGAGCCGAGAGAGTCCTCCACGCACCGGCAGCAGGAAGGCTCAGCGTAGTGCGGGACATCGGCAGCGTCGCGGAAAAAGGCGAAGTCATCGCCCGCATCAAAACGAAAGCGGGCGAAGAAAACCCAGTGCGGGCGACTCTCACCGGTCTGGTGCGGGGCATGCTGAAAGACGGCTTTGAGGTAAAACAGGGGCTGAAAATGGCAGACATCGACCCTCGTTTGAGTGAGCTGAAAAATTGTTACACTATCTCCGACAAGGCCCGCTGCATCGCCGGCAGCGTTTTGGAAGTCGTATGCGCCTTTGAAAGAGGACTTTTAGATAGGCAAAGTTGAGGCTCACGCTTAAAGTTTCCCGCTCCAAGAGCAAAACTCAAAGACCCACAGTCAAAGACCAAAACTCGAAAACTCACAGTCAAAGAGTAAAACTCACAGATTAAAACTCACAGACTCACAGTCACAGACTAAAATTCCAAGACTGAAACTCAAAGACTCACGTTTAAAGTCGCGCACATTTTTCCAAGAGGTCGGCATGGACAGAAAATTATTGCAAAAAGCAATAGACTTCATCGAAAAAGAAGAGCCCGCCCTTTTTGCGGCGGTGGTGAAGCGGGAAGGCTCCGGCCCCCGGGGGCCGGGAGCCGTGCTGCTGCTGACCGCCGCCGGCCCCGCCGGCGGCACCGTGGGAGGCGGCGCTTTGGAAGCGGCAGCCATAAAAGAAGGGCAGAAAATGTTGAGGGACGGCTCTGCCCCTAGGCTCCGCTCTTATCGCCTGGACCCTGCGGGAGGGGCCTATTGCGGCGGCGCAGTAGAGCTCATCTTTTATCCTTTAAAGAAAAAAGACGCAGCCCTTTTGCTCTCGTTGGCGCAGCGTTTAGAAAGGCCCGCATCCCCCTGCGCTCTGCTGTGGCCCTTAGAAGGCGGCAGTCTTTTAGCGAGCGACGATGCAGCGGACAGCGGCCTCATAAGAAAAGAAGGGAAAAAATATTTCGCGCAAATTTTGAACGAAGAAGACCGAGTCTACATCTTCGGCAGCGGCCACGTGGCCCGGGCCTTGGTGCCTGTTTTGGCCCGCACCGGTTTTCGCTGCGTAGTGTGCGACGATAGATATGATCTTTTGACGAAAGAAAATTTCCCAGATGCCGATGAGCTGCGCCTCATCGATTACGAAGAGCTGACGGCCTTTCACGCTCTCGGCCCCGCTGCTTATGCCGCAGTGATGACGCGAGGCCATCTTTTTGACACGAAGACCGAGGCAGCCCTCTTAAAGTCGGCGGCCAAATACATCGGCGTGATGGGCAGCAGCACCAAGGCCCGCTTGGTGAGAGAAGAACTCAGCGCTCTCGGGTTCAGCGAAGAACGCTTGGCGAGGGTGCACAGCCCCATAGGCCTTGACATCGGCAGCGAAACACCGGAAGAGATAGCCGTCAGCATCGCAGCTCAAATGGTGGCGGTGCGTCATGGGCTTTCGGGAGCATAAGTATTCTTGTATACAAGTTGCATTAAAACGGGTATGTCCTTATAATAAGGAACATACCCGCGATTTTTTTGTCGTTCAAAAGAGAGGGGAAAGGGCAATGAGCACATTTTTGCCGAAGAAGCAGGGCCTGTACGATCCCTGGTTCGAACACGATGCCTGCGGTATAGGCGTGGTGGCCAACATCAAAGGGAAAAGATCCAACAAGATCTTGCGACAGGCTTTGGTGGTCTTGAGAAATATGGACCACAGAGGCGGGCAGGGAGCCGACGTGAATTCCGGCGACGGAGCCGGCGTGCTGCTGCAGCTGCCTCATTTATTTTTCGTGAAGGAACTGGCCAAGCAAGAGGTCGATCTTCCCGAGGCCGGCGCTTATGCCGCGGGCTTTATCTTTTTGCCGCCCGACGGCGTGGAGAGAGAAAACCTCCGGCGGCATTTCGAAGGGATAGTGAAAGAGAACGGCCAGAAATTTTTGTGTTGGCGGACGGTGCCGGTGAACAGCGCCGTGCTGGGAGAAAAATCCCGTCAGAGCCAGCCCTTCATGGCCCAAGCTTTCATCCTTCCTTCTCAGGAAGTGGCCGAGCGTTTGGAGGTAGACCCGGACGCTTTCGAGCGGCAGCTCTACATCATCAGGCGCCAGGCAGAGAACCGCATCCGCTACGGCAGTTTGAGAGGCGGCAAATATTTTTATATAGCCAGCCTCAGCTCCCGCACCATAGTCTATAAAGGCATGCTCACCACCGAGCAGCTCAGCACTTTTTATCCCGATCTTCAAGACAGTTCCATGGAGACGGCCATGGCCCTGGTGCACAGCCGTTTCAGCACCAACACCTTCCCCAGTTGGGAAAGAGCTCATCCCTATCGCTATTTGATGCATAACGGCGAGATCAACACTCTGCGGGGCAACATCAACTGGATGAGGGCCCGGCAGGGGATGTGCGGCAACAGTCTGTGGGGAAAAGATATCGCGAAGGTGCTGCCCATCATCGACGAGACCGGCTCCGATTCGGGCATGTTCGACAACTGTCTGGAATTTTTGGTGATGAGCGGCCGCAGTCTCCCTCACGCCGTGATGATGATGATCCCCGAGCCCTGGTGTAAAAATCCGCACATCAGCAAAGAATTGAAGGCCTTCTTCGAATATCACAACTCGGTGATGGAAGCGTGGGACGGCCCTGCCGCCATGGTCTTCACCGACGGCCGCACCATTTGCGCCGCTCTCGACCGCAACGGCCTGCGTCCTTCTCGCTATTTACTAACCGAAGACGACACCATCGTGCTGGCTTCCGAGGTGGGCGTGCTGGACATCGACCCGGCCACCGTGGTGAAGAAGGATAGGCTGCGCCCGGGGCGGCTCTTGGTGATCGACACCGTCGAAGGCCGCATCATCGGCAACGACGAGATCAAAGAGAAGATCGCCACCGAACGGCCTTATCAAAAATGGCTGGACGAAAATTCCATCAAATTAAAAAATATAACTTTGAAGAGCCCGGTGCCCGCTCCCGACATGCGCACCCTCATGCAAAGGCAGCGCATCTTCGGCTACAGCATGGAGGACCTCACCAAATTTTTGCGGCCCATGGCCTTAAACGGCATCGATCCTCTGGGAGCCATGGGCAACGATGCTCCCTTGGCGGTGCTCAGCCCGCGGCCGCAGCTCCTTTATAATTATTTCAAACAGCTTTTCGCTCAGGTCACCAATCCTCCCATCGACGCCATCAGAGAAGAAGTCTTCACCGACACCACCAGCGGCATCGGCCCCGAGTGGAACCTCATCGATCCCCAGCCTCAAAGCTGCCATCAAATTTCGGCCGAATCGCCCATCTTGAGCAACGTAGAATTGGCCAAGCTGAAAGAGATCCCCAACTTCGAAGCGGCCGTCATCCCCATGCTCTTCAACGTGGATGAAGGAGGGCAGGGGCTGAAGAAAGGTTTGGACAAACTTTTCGAGCGGGCCGATAAATTCGTAGAGAAGGGCAAGTGCATCCTCATCCTCTCCGACCGAGGCGTCAGCAAGAAGCACGCTCCCATCCCCGCTCTGCTGGCCGGGGCAGGACTGCATCATCATTTGATCAAAAACGGCACCCGTTTTAAAACTTCCATCATCATCGAATCGGCAGAGCCCAGAGAAGTGCATCACTTCGCCGCCCTTTTGGGCTACGGCGTCAGCGGCATCAATCCCTATTTGGCCTTCGAGAGCCTGCAGAAAATGTGCAAGACGGGGATGATCGAGCTTCCCTTCGAAAAAGCCGAGGCCAATTATATCAGCGCCTGCACCCACGGCATCGCCAAGATCTTGTCCAAGATGGGCATCTCCACCGTGCAGTCTTATCGGGGAGCGCAGATCTTCGAAGCCATCGGCATCGGCAGCGAGGTCATCGACAAATATTTCACCGGCACTCCCAGCCGTATCGAAGGCATCGGCTTAGACGAGATCGCCAAAGAAGTGGAACTTCGTCATAAAGCAGGCTACGAAGCGGCGGACAGGAACGAACTGGGCAGCTACAACAGCGGCACCCAATATCAGTGGCGCAATGATGGCGAGCAGCATCTCTTCGACCCCGCCACCATCATCAAATTACAAGAGGCCTGTCGAAAAGGCGACTACGAACTGTTCAAAGAATTCAGCGCCCGACTTCGCTCCGGCGCCTTCGCCAATCAAAACTTGCGCAGCATGCTCACCTTCACGCCCCAGCGTTTGCCGGTGGATATCAGCGAAGTAGAATCGGTCGAGAGCATCTGCCGCCGTTTCAAGACCGGCGCCATGAGCTACGGCTCTTTAAGTCAGGAAGCTCACGAATGTTTGGCTCTGGCCATGAACGCTATCGGCGGCAAGTCCAACACCGGCGAAGGGGGAGAGAGCCCCGAGCGTTTCAAACCCATGAGCGACGGCCGCAGCAAAAGAAGCGCCATCAAACAGGTGGCCAGCGGCCGCTTCGGCGTCACCGCCGATTACTTGGTGAACGCCGACGAGATCCAGATCAAGATCGCTCAGGGGGCCAAGCCCGGCGAGGGCGGCCAATTGCCCGGCGGCAAAGTTTATCCTTGGATCGCCGAGTGCAGAGGAACGACTGCCGGCATCGGCCTCATCTCGCCGCCTCCTCATCACGACATCTATTCTATCGAAGACTTGGCCGAATTGATCCACGACTTAAAGTGCGCCAACCCTCGGGCCCGCATCAGCGTGAAATTGGTCAGCGAAGTGGGCGTGGGCACCATAGCGGCCGGCGTAGTGAAGGCCTGTGCCGATGTGGTGTTGATCAGCGGCTACGACGGCGGCACCGGGGCCAGCCCCCGCACCTCCATCACTCACGCCGGTCTCCCTTGGGAACTGGGCCTGATGGAGACCCATCAAACGCTTTTGCTGAACAATTTACGCAGCCGCGTCACTTTAGAGACCGACGGCAAATTGATGACCGGCCGCGATGTCATCATCGCCGCCCTTTTGGGTGCGGAAGAATTCGGTTTCGCTACGGCGCCGCTGGTGGCCTTGGGCTGCATCATGATGAGGGTGTGCAATTTGAACACCTGTCCCATGGGCATCGCCACGCAAGACCCGCTGCTGAGGAAAAATTTCAAGGGCAAGCCGGAATACGTCATCAACTTCATGCGCTTCATCGCTCGGGAAGTGCGGGAATACATGGCGGCTCTGGGCTTTAGGACCATCGACGAGATGGTGGGCCGCACCGAAGTGCTTTTAGTAAAACCCCAGTCCGAACGGCATTGGAAAAATAAAAATTTAGACCTTTCGCCTCTCCTCTTCAAACCGGAAGTGGAAAGAGGCAGCAGCCAAGTGTGCCGAGAAAAACAAGATCATCACTTGGAAAGATCGTTGGACATGAGGGAACTGTTGGCCATCTGCAAGGCTGCCGTGGAAAAAGGCAAGCCGGTGGCGGTCACTCTGCCGGTGAAGAACACGGACAGAGTAGTGGGCACCATCTTGGGCAGCGAGATAACCCGCCGCTACGGCACCGCCGGTCTGCCTGAAGACACCATCCGTCTCCATTTCAGGGGCAGCGCGGGCCAAAGTTTCGGCGCCTTTTTACCTAAAGGCGTAACGCTCAGTCTCGAAGGCGACGCCAACGATCACGTGGGCAAGGGCCTCTCCGGCGGCAAATTGATCATCGCTCCCGATAGAGCCGCAAAATTCCGGCCCGATGAGAATATTATCATGGGCAACGTGGCCCTCTACGGCGCCACGAGCGGCGAAGCCTACATCTCCGGCATCGCCGGCGAACGCTTCTGCATCCGCAACAGCGGTGCTTCGGCGGTGGTGGAGGGCGTGGGCGACCACGGCTGCGAATATATGACGGGAGGCACCGTGGTGATCCTCGGCAAGACGGGGCGCAATTTCGCCGCGGGCATGAGCGGCGGCATCGCCTATGTTTTAGATCAAGACGGCACTTTGGCCGAAGATTGCAACAAAGAGATCGTCCTTTTGGAGCCAATGTGCGCCATGGACGACAGCTTGACGGTGAAAAAGCTGATCAATAAACACGCCGAATACACAGGCAGTCCTCTGGCCAAAGAAATTTTGGCTCATTGGCCCGAATATCAAAGCAAATTCGTGAAAGTCATCCCCAAAGAATACAAAAAAGTGATGAACAGGCTGAACGACTACCTGCAGCAGGGGCTGACACTGAGTGAGGCCACCTTGAAAGTTTTCGAGGAGGTGAAGGCATAATGGGCAAGCCTACGGGATTTTTAGACTATCGACGCCATGAGCTGAGCCTGCGCCCGGCGGCCGAACGTTTGAAAGATTGGCAAGAACTGAAGACGAGCAGCCTCGAGCATAAAAAAGAATTGCAAGAGCAAGCGGCCCGCTGCATGGACTGCGGCACGCCTTTCTGCCACAGCGGCATGATGCTGGGCGCTGCGGTGAGCGGCTGCCCCCTGCACAATTTGATGCCCGAATTCAACGATATGCTCTATCGGGGCTTGGACGGCTTCGCTTACGTGCGTTTGAACAAGACCAACAATTTCCCCGAATTCACTTCTCACGTTTGCCCCGCCCCCTGCGAAGGAGCCTGCTGCGCCGGCCTGGTCACAGAGCCGGTGAGCATCCGCAACATCGAGCAGTATGTGATCGAGAGCGCTTTCGCCGCAGGACTGGTGCGGCCCAATAAACCTGCCGAGCGCACAGGTCGAAAGGTGGCAGTGATAGGCAGCGGCCCCGGCGGCCTCGCCTGCGCCGATCAATTGAACAGAGCGGGCCACAGCGTCACCGTTTTCGAGCGCTCCGACAGGCCCGGCGGTCTTTTGATGTACGGCATCCCCAACATGAAGCTGGACAAAAAGATCGTCGAGCGGCGCATCGATATCTTAAAGGCAGCGGGCATCGAATTCAAGCTGAACAGCGAAGTGGGCAGCAACCTTTCCGGCGACATCCTGCGGCAGGAATTCGACGCCGTCGTCCTCTGCACCGGCAGCCCCGTGCCTCGGGACCTGCCCATCAAGGGGCGGCACTTGGCGGGCATCTATTTCGCCAAAGATTATTTGACGAGCGTCACCAAAGCTCTTTTAGACAGCGACTTTTCAACTTCCGGTCCCATCAGCGCCAAAGGCAAGGACGTGGTGGTGATAGGCGGCGGCGACACCGGCACCGACTGCGTGGCCACCGCTATCCGCCAAGGCTGCCGCAGCGTGCGGCAGATCGAGATCATGCCCTGTCCTCCTCACAGCCGGGGCGACGACAACCCCTGGCCTCAATTCCCCCGCATCTTCAAGACCGACTACGGCCAAGAAGAGGCCTGCGTAAAATTCGGCAAGGACCCCAGAGAGTATTGCCTGGCCAGCAAAGAATTTTTGGGGGAAAAGACCGTGAGCGGCATCCGCCTCTGTCAGGTGCGCTGGGAGAAGGGCCCCCAAGACATCCCCGGCACGGAGCGGGTGATACCGGCTCAGTTGGTGCTGTTGGCCATGGGCTTTGTGGGAGGAGAGCAGCGGCTCTTCGATGAATTCAAGATCGAGAAGACGGCGAGGAACAACATCGCCGCCGATGAGACCGCTTACGCCACTTCGGTGCCCGGCATCTTCGCCGCCGGCGATGCCCGCCGCGGGCAGAGCCTGGTGGTGTGGGCTATCGCCGAGGGCAGGGGAGCGGCCAAGGCCGTGGATGCTTTTCTGAAAGAAAAAAGCAAAAAAGGCAAGAAGTAGAGCCGTTGACCAAAAGTAAAAAGCAAAAACTTAAAGTCTTCGACTGAAAGTAAAAGACAAAAACTTAAAGCTGTCGACGAAAAGCAAAAGGCCTAAACTTAAAGTCTTCGGCAAAAAGAAAAAGCAAAAGCAGAGAGCTGCCCGATATCGTCATCAGGCAGCTCTCGTTGTTGTATAAAGAAGATCCGCAGGCAGAGGGTCAATTATCAATGTAAATGCAAATTCGTCAGAGTAAACGCAAATACCCTTTTCGTCAGAGTAAATGCAAAAAGACTGAAGTTGATCTTTGCGTTTACTTTGACAAATGACACATATGGTTTAATTCGTAAACTTTTCAAAAAATAGTTAACCATTTTCCTTGTGTGTGATATAATAGCAGTGCGGCGGTCTTCCGAATTCCCGCTGCAGCCCATTCATGACAAAGGCGCCCACCTCACCATGGGTGCCTTTGCCTTTTAAGTGTCAATTATCTATAACTTAGGGAGGAATCCTTATGCAAAAAGAACTGTTAGCTTCTATTCAGGCCAAGACTCAGAACCTGCTGGCCGCTCCCAGCTGCAGCAAAGAAGCCAGAGCTGCGGCAGAGACCTGGCTGGCCGCCCTCGGCAGCGGGAACGAAGATGCAGCCACAGCTGCCTATGCTGCGGCACTACGGGAGCTGATCATGCCTATCGACGGTCTGCTGGCCTTTGCTTCTTCCCCCAAAGCCGCAGAAATTTTCGGCAAAGAAAAGGCCGCCGCTGTTTTAAAGCATGCTCAGGAACTGAAAGCTCAGGGTGTTGCCTACTGCGACTGCCCTGCCTGCACCGCTGTCAAAGCCATTTTAGATTTGGTAGGCTAAATTCTCTCCTCAAGCCTGTTATGACAAAGGCGTCCATTTCACCGTGGGCGCCTTTGTTTTTTCAGGACAAATTGAGCCTTTAAAAAATCCGTAGTCGGGGGACTTGTGCTATAATTAAAATATGGGATGAAAAACAAAAGGGGAGGTGCTGTCATGTATTGCAACAAATGCGGCGTAGAAGTGAATGCGAGAGACAAGCTCTGTTGGAATTGCGGTACCGATCTGGAAAAGATAACGCCGGTCTTTTACCGCCCGGATATGGAAAAACGGAAGAAATTCTGGCAGAAAACATGGTTCACATGGTTCATGGTGTTCCTTTGCTGGCCGGTGGGCCTTTGTCTGCTCTGGAAAAACCGCGTCATCAACAGAAAAGTGCTGAACATCCTTTTTTTTGGGTTCGTTGCCTTGGCTGTCTTCGCGTATTGGTCCGATCGTTATACGGTGAGCGGCAAACCGGCAAAAGTCGCAGGTGTACAAAGCGAGGTGCCGCCTTATGTCTGCGATGTTAAAGGAGTAGGCAAGATAAAAGGAGCCGTAGCCTCCTACATCGGTATCGCCGTAAGCAAGGTCGTTGAGACCGATAATATAGACATTGCCGGATATTCTCGCAAAGCGAAGGGCAAGTTCGTTATATTGAGCGTTGTCATCGCCAATGAATCGAATGAGACCTTACATTTGAATTATAAAGACTTTAAATTACTGGAACACGGGACCAAAGAATACGAATATTCCGAAGATGCCGCCAGTGTGCTGAAGAGGAGAGAAAGTAAGACAAGACTGTTTCCGTATGAGATCGGCCCCGGCAGTGTTTTGATCGTCGACATACCCTTTGAGATCTATAGAGGAGCTCATGACTTGCAATTAAAAGTCGGAGGTTCTATCGGCAGAAATATAACCGTACCGGTAAAAGTCGAACCGGTAAAATAATTTCTCTCGCCGAATAAACCTTCAACAAAACAGCAGGCCCTGCGGTGCGCAGGGCCTGAAAATTTTTTGCGGGCGTTTTTATTTTTGCGGGCTTCTTCAGCCTTTCTCGCCTGCTTTTTCCGTTCCCCGCACGGAGAGGGGGCGGTTCTTGCCGTCCACCAACACCACTTTGGGCACGAAAGCTGCGGCTTCTTCCTCGTTCATGAGGGCATAGGCGATGATGATGACGGTGTCGCCCACCGTCACCTTGCGGGCGGCGGCCCCGTTCAAACAAATCACGCCGCTGCCGGGAGCGCCGGGGATGACGTAGGTCTCCAAACGATTGCCGTTGTTGTTGTCGACGATCTGCACCCGCTCGCCGGGCAGGATGCCGCTGAGTTTTAAAAGGTCGCTGTCGATGGTGATGCTGCCCATGTATTCCAAATTGGCTTCGGTGACGGTGGCGCGATGGATCTTGCCGTGAAACATGTTGTAAAGCATTATTTTTCCTCCAAGACCACGTTGTCGATGAGCCGAGTGGTGCCGAATTTTACGGCCACGGCCAAAAGATGGGCGCCCTTTAACGGCGAAACAGCGGGGGTGAGCTCCGGCAGGCCGTGGAGCTCCACATAATCGATCTCGGCAGTGGGCTCTTTTTCGATGGCGGCGGTCACCATCGCTGTGAGCTTCGCGGCGTCTCTTTCGCCGGCGGCGAAGGCAGCCTCGGCCTCCCGCAAACTTTTATTGAGGACGAGGGCGGCCTCATGCTCTTTTTCGCTCAGATAGGTGTTGCGGGAAGAGCGGGCCAAGCCGTCGGCCTCGCGGATGATGGGCATCACCCTAAGCTCCAGGGGGAAGAAAAGATCTTTCACCATGCGCTTTAAAACTTCTGCCTGCTGAGCGTCTTTTTGGCCGAAGTAGGCCCGGTCGGGCTGAGCCAAATTGAAAAGTTTGCTGACCACCGTGGTCACGCCGCGAAAATGGATGGGGCGGCTGCGGCCGCACAGCACTTTGGTGACGTTGCCGGTCACTTCCACCCAGGTCATATCGGCGCTGGGGTACATCTCTTTCGGCGAAGGAGCGAAAACTACGTCGGCCCCTTTTGCTTCGGCGAGGAGAAGGTCCGCCTCCAACGTGCGGGGGTAGGCGTCCAAGTCTTCGTTGGGCGCAAATTGAGTGGGGTTGACGAAGACGCTGACCACTACGAAGTCGTTTTCTTTTGCGGCGGCTTCGATCAAAGAAGCGTGGCCCGCGTGAAGGGCGCCCATGGTGGGCACCAGCCCGATGCTCAGGCCCTGTTTTTTGGCCAAGGCGATCTCTTTGCGCAAATCGGCGACGGTCTTTACCAGTTTCATCATCGTTGCACCTCTCTTCCTTTCGCGTTTTCAATAGAGCCGCTCCAACACGGCATCGTCCATTTTGAAACTGTGTTCCGGCCCGGGGTAGCTGCGGGCCTTCACATCGGCGCAGTAATTTTTCACAGCGTTCACGGTGATGCTGTGAAGATCGGCGTATTTTTTCACGAACTTGGGGCAGAAACCGGCGGAGACGCCCAAAAGATCGTTGCACACCAGCACCTGACCGTCGCAGCCGCTGCCGGCCCCGATGCCGATGGTGGCCATAGAAGTCAAAGAGTCGGTGATCTTCTCGGCCAGAGGAGCGGGCACACATTCCAACACACAGGCGAAGGCACCGGCAGCCTCTAATTTTTTGGCGTCGTCTATGAGTTTTTGCGCCGCTTTGAGGTCTTTGCCCTGCACTTTGAAGCCGCCCAATCGATTGACGCTTTGAGGAGTGAGGCCGATGTGGGCCATCACGGGGATGCCGGCAACCGTCAATTTTTCCACCAGCGGGCAGACCTCGGCGCCTCCTTCTAATTTTACGGCGGCGCAGCCTCCTTCTTTCAAAAAGCGGGCAGCGTTGCGCAGCCCTTCGGCCAAGTCGGCCTGATAGCTCATGAAGGGCATGTCGCCCACCACCAAGGCCCGGGGGTCGGAACGCATCACGCACTTAGTGTGATGGATCATGTCGTCCATGGTGACGGGCAGAGTGGAACTGTAGCCCATGATCACATTGCCCAAGGAATCGCCCACGAGGATCATGTCCACCCCGGCTTCGTCCACATTGCGGGCCATAGCCACGTCGTAAGCGGTGATCATGGTGATGGGCTCGCCCTTTTGCTTCATCGTTTTGATGTCGGTCACGGAAACTTTTTTAAGCATCTTCTACCTCCTGTCGAAGCAGCTCTGTGAGCTCTTCAGCTGATCGAGCGTCAATAGTTCCGTTGGCCAAAGCCATAGCCGCGGCAGAAAGGCCCAGTATGCGATAGGCAGCCCGAAAATTTTTCGGCAGCGCCGCAAGATGAGCGGCCACGGTGGCGGCGTCGCCTCGGGCGATGGGCCCGGTGAGGGCCGCCTGCGCTCGCGGGGCTTTGCGCAAATTGTCCGCCGTGCCGTTGAAGAGGGGCAGCAGGGCCTGCCACGCCTTTTCTTCGCTGCCGGTCCAACGGCTCATGAGCTGCTGAGCCAAATAGGCCGTCGTCACGGCATAATTGCTGCAAAAACAGGCGGCGGCATGATAAGCGGCCCGTTCTGCCGCCGGCACGTGAAAGGGACGGCCGCCCAAAAAAGCAGCCAGCTCACAGGCTGCGCTCTCGGCTTTTTCGTCGCCGTCCACGGCCATATAGACACCGGTAAGGTCCGTTCTCCCGCCGGCAAAACTTTGCAGGGGATGAAGGCTGCCGACAGAGGCGCCTTTTTCTGCCAAAGGCTGCAGCACATCAAGGCCCAGCGAACCGCTGCAGTGGAGGACGCACTTCTCTTTTAAAGCATAAGGCTCTGAATTTTGGGCCAGCTCTGCTGCCACAGGGGCGATGAGGCGGTCGGGCACAGTCAAAAGCACGAGGTCTGCTTCTTTCAGCAAGGCGTCGTTAGTGAAAGAGGCAGTGCCGAAGCGGCGGGCCAGGGCAGCGCTCTCGCAAGGGGAGGCCGCCGTTATGCCCGAGAGCAGGCCGGCCTTGCCGAATTTTTCGCCCAAGCAGCTGCCCACTTTGCCGCCGCCGATGATACCTATACGCATGAACTCTCCTTTCTGCTCGGGAAAAAGCTTCGGCGAGCAGGACGCAGAGGCAGCCGAGAAACAAAAAAGCGCACTCCGACAGGGAATGCGCATAGTTCTACCTACACTTCGATCTGCGATGCGTCTCGTCCCGGTCTTAAAGATCCAAGCGAATATTGACTCATAAAATTTTTGCGGTGCCCGGGCCTTGCGGTGCGACTCCTCAAAGGCTATCGCCCGCTGCCGCGCTCACCGCTCCTATGATAGCACAGACGGCAGAAGAGGGCAAGGCTTTTGCGAAAAGTCACGGCAAAAAAGCTCTCGTCTTTGCAAAAGAAGTCAAGGTGAAAAAGTTCACGCCTTTCCGAAAAAGTCACGCACAAAAAGCTCTCGTCTTTTCAAAAGAAGTCGCAGCTAAAAAGCTCACGCTTTTTGAAAAGAAGTCATGAATAAAAAGCTCCGGCCTTTTTAAAAAAGTAACGGCGAAAAACTTCTCCTCTCGCAGCCGAACCGAAATGAGCGCACTCGCAGAAAAAAGTCGAACGTGCTTTTTGAGCAAAAGAGCGCGGGAGGAGAGGAGGGCGAAAGAAAAAAGCCGCACGAAAAAAGCAGCCCTTCTGCGCACAGAGAAGGGCCGCTGTATATCACTTTGAAGTTCAACGCAGCTTGATGCCGAAGGCCAGACTGTAGAGGACGGGCAGCACCACCAAAGTGAGCAAGGTGGCGCAGGTGAGGCCGAAGGAGATGGCCACGGCCATAGCGTTCCAAAATTGACTGGGGAACATGGGGGCCAGGCCCAGCACCGTGGTGAAGGCCGCCAGCATGATGGGACGGAAGCGGACCACCGATGCTTCCATGACCGCTACGGCAGGCTCTTGCCCCGCTCGCAAATGTTGATCGATCTGATCCACCAGCACCACGCCGTTGCGGATGACGGTGCCGATCAACGCCAAGATGCCCAGCTGCGCCATGAAGCCGAGTTTGGAGCCGCACAGCAAAAGCCCCAAGATGACGCCGACGAGGCCCAAGGGGACGGTGGCGATGATGACGGCTATCTTGCGCAGGTCTTTCAGCTCCAGCATCAAGAGCACGATGATGATGACGGCGATGAAGGGGAGAGGAGCGAGCAATTTGCGCAGACCTTTGCGGCTGTCTTCCAAAGAGCCGCCTTCTTCGATAGTGAGGCCCGGGGGCAGCTCTTTGCGCAGTTGAGCGGCCATCTCGTAAACTTCTTCCGTCACGTCGTTGCCGGTGACTTCGGGGCCGATGGCGCCGCAGACGGTGACGGTGGGGCGCAAATCGCGCCGCCAGATGATGGTGTCTTCGCTGCCCCTCTTGATGCGGGCCACCTGAGCGAGAGGCACGGCCCCTTTGGCGGTGGGGATGCTGAAGGAAGCGAGGCTGTCCAAGTCGGCCGCTTCTTCGGGGGCGAGGCGAAAGACGATGGGGATGGCCTGATCCCCTTCCAGATAGGTAGCCATGGTGTAGCCGCTGGCCTGAGCGTAGAGGGCGGAGGCCACGGCCTGACGGGTGAGGCCCATCTGCACCAATTTATCGTTGTCGATCTCGATGACGGCCGCATTGCTCTCTTCCAGCCAATCCAAGCGAGTTTTGGTGATGTGGGGATGCTGCTCCATCACCTGCCGCAATTTTTGCGCATAAGTTTTCACTGCGGCGGCGTCGCTGCCCCTCACTCTCAGCATCACTTCATAAGGCTGAGGCGGGCCCAAGGGGATGGAGCGGGTGAAGGTGAGCACGTCGGGCAAACGCTCTGCCGCCAAGCGGGAGACTTTTTGCTCCAAACGCTGACGGGCGTCGATGTCTTTGGCCAGCACCACCAATTGAGCGTAATTGTCCCGAGGCTGCACCTGATCGATCACCAGCACGAAGCGGGGAGCGCTCTTGCCCACATAAGTGGAAATATTTTTCACATCCGGGTCGTCTTGTAAAAGTTTCGTCAGTTCCGAAGCGGCGGCATCGCTGCTCTTTAAAGAACTGCCTTCGGGAAGATCCAGCTCTACCAAAAGCTCCGGCCGCACGGAAGGCGGGAAGAATTCTTTTTTGACGAAGGGCAGCAGGGCCAGGCTCCCGGCAAAAAGGGCGAGGGAAAGGCCCAGCACCCCGGCTTTGTGGAGCAGAGACCAGCGTAAGAGGGTGCGGAATTTTTGATAGAAGGCGCCGTCGAAGCTGTCTTTTTTGATGACGCGGGGAACGATCCAGCTGTGGCCCAGGGCCGGGGCCAAAGTGGCGGAGACGAACCAGCTCAAAAGCAGGGTCATGCTCACCACCGGGGCCAGAGCGGAAGCGAATTCGGAAGCGTTGCTTTTGGAAAAGGCGATGGGGGCGAAGCCCAAACAGGTGATCACAGTGCCGGTGAGCAGGGGCTTGGCGCAGGCAGCGAAGGCATAAGAAGCGGCCTTGGTCCGCTCCCAGCCTTCGGATAATTTCACTTCCATCAATTCCACTACCACGATGGCGTCGTCCACCAGCATGCCCAAAGACAGCACCAAAGAGCCGAGAGAAACTTTGTGCAGGTCGATGCCCAAAAAGTACATGCCGCAAAAAGAGCCTAAGAGGATGAGGGGTATGCAGCAAGAGATGACGTAGCCGCAGCGGCGGCCCAAACTGAAAAGGCTCACCACCAAAACGATGACGATGGCTTCCCACAGGCTGCGGGAAAATTCGCTGATGGAAGATTCAACGACCTGACTTTGATCGGCCACTTGCTCCAGCTCAAGACCGAGAGGTAAGTCGCGGCGGGCAGCTTCTGCGGCTGCCCTTAAATTTTTCCCCAAAGCGATGTTGTTCCCGCCGTCTTCCATGGAGACGGCCAGGCCTACGGCCTTCTTGCCGTTGAAATAAAATTTGGCGTCGGGGGGATCGGAATAGGCCCGGCGCACCTTCACCAGCGAGCCCAAACGGAAGGTGCGGCCGCCGGCGGTCAAAGGCAGGGAGGCCAATTGTTCGGCGGCGCTCATTTCGCCGCTCAATCTCAAATAGATGTTCTTCCCGTCCACTTCCAGCATGCCGGCGGGGGAGAGGGCGGTCTGAGCTTTGATGAGAGAGGCGAGAGAGGCGATGTCCAAGCCGAACTGCCCCAGCTTTTCGCTGTCGGCCTCCAAATAGATCTTTTCCTGCTGCACTCCCAAAAGCTCGACTTTTTTCACATCGGGGACGGCGAAAAGGCGAAGCTTGATGTGTTCGGCATAACGGCGCAGCTCCTCGCAGCTGTAATCGGCCCCGCTGAGAGCGTAGATGGTGCCGTACACATCGTCGAAGCGATCGTTGAAGAAGGGACCGATCACTCCTTCGGGCAATTTGTCCCGGCAGTCGTTCACGGTGTTGCGCAGCTCCAGCCAATGGGCCCGCACTTTATCGTTGGGCACTTCGTCTTTGATCTGGACGGTGATGACGGCGGTGCCGGGGCGGGAGTAGCTGGTGATCTTGTCGATATCGGGAGTATTTTGGATCTGCTTCTCTAAAGCGAGAGTGACGTGTTCTTCTGTCTCCCGGGCGGTGGCCCCGGGCCAGGCGGCGCTCACCACCATCTGCTTCACCGTGAAGCTGGGGTCTTCCATGCGGCCCAAAGAGTTAAAAGAATAAAGGCCCATCACTAGCACGAGAAAAGCGAAAAAATAGACGATGTTCTTGTGCTTGATGGACCACAGAGCCCAGTTGCCGCCAAACATATCATTCACCAGCCTTGGGAGGACGGGCCGGGCGCACGGCCTGCCCCTCGCTGAGTTTTTCCACACCGGCGGTGATCACCGTGTCTCCGGCTTTGAGGCCGGCAGTGACGGCGATCTTGTCGCCCCGATATCCTTCGCACTCCACTTCCCGCAGACGGGCCTTGCCCTCTTCTATCAGCCAGACGGCTTTTTTGCCGTTGACCTGATAAAGGGCGCCCAAAGGCAAAAGATAAGTTTGCCTGGAGGGAAGGCCGGGCTCGGGCAGGCTCACTTTGCAGGTCATGCCCACTTTCACTTCTTGAGGAACTTCTTTCAGGCTCGCCCGTGCCCGATAAGTGCGGGTGACGCTGTCGGCGGCCGCGGCGATCTCTTTGACGGTCCCCTGCAAAGGCGAGCCGGGCAGGGCCCAAAGCTCTACGCTGCAGGGAGCGCCGGCGGCGACGCCTTGCAGATCTTTTTCCGGCAGATAAAATTGAGCTTCCAAAGTTTCGCTGCCTACCACGGTAACTATAGGCGTGCCGGAGGCCACCACTTGGCCTATTTCGGCGCCGATAGAAGCGATCTCGCCGTCCATGTCGCTTTGCAAGCGAGTGTAAGCCAACTGATTGTGGCTGGCAGCGGCCAAGGCCCGTGCTTCTTCCAAACGAGCATCGGCTGTGTCCAGTTGTAAACTATAGCTGTCGTAAACGGCTTGGCTGACGGCTCCAGCCTCCAGCAAAGCGGCGTAGCGGCGAACATTGTCGGCCGCCACCTTTCGAGCGGCGGCGGCAGAGGCCACGGCAGCGTCGGCGGCGGCTGTCAAAGCAGAGGCATCCTGAGGATCGAGGGTGAAGAGGACTTGGCCCGCATGCACTTTATCTCCTACGTTCACCGAGCGAGCGGTGATGCGGCCCTTGGTCTGAAAACTCAAAACGCTCTCTCTGCGGCCTCTGATCTCGCCGGGATAGCTGTTCACTGCGGCGCCTGCCTCTTCGCCTACGGTGACGGCCCGCACCAAAGGCACTTCTTTTTCGCTCACCGGGACGAAAGTGAAGACGGCAAAGAGCCGCCACAAGAGGAGCAGGACGGCAACAGCGGCCAAAGAGCACAAAAATTTTCTGTTGCGAATGAGAGCGGTGATGTTAGCGGGCAGTTTCATGATCTTTTTTCGCAGCGGGCAGCGAATCGAGGATGCCGTTGAGGGCGGTGAGCAGATACTGCAGTTCTTCGCCGGGAGCGAAGTTGCCCAGTTCGGCAACATATTTCTTCATCAAAAAATAAAACATGATGATGCCTTCCACGGTGAAGGCCACGTGGGTGGGGCGCACCGAGGAGCCCAGCGCTTCTTTCTCCATAGAGCCTTCCACCAGTTCCGACATAAAAGTGTGGACCCGGTAAAGCCGGCTGCGGACGAAGGTGGGGAAGGTGGGCTGAGGGCTGACCAATTCTCTGTAGATGAGGTGCAGGCAGTGGGGCTGCTCTTCCTGAAAGCGGGCCAGGGCCAGCACGTAACGGTGGAGTTTGTCGATGGGGGCCAAGTCCTCTTTGTCCAGTTCTTCCATGATGCGGGCGAGGGCATCGCTCTGTCGGTTGAGGACCGTTTGATATAGCTCCTTCTTGTCGCCGAAATAATAGTAGATCAGAGCGCTGTTCACGTAGCCGGCGGCGGCGATGTCTTTGATGGAGACAGCGCTGAAAGATTGCTGGGCGAAGAGGGCGGTGGCGGCGTTCAGGATCCTTTCGTAATTGCCGCGGTCGGCAGAGGGCCCCCTGCCGCGGCGCTTCTTTTTGGGAACTGCTTTAGTTCTGAGAGCCGTCTTGCTTTTGGCTGTCGTTTTCCCTTTGAGAGCCGTCTTGCTTTTGGCGGCGGTCTTCTTTTTGAGAGAAGTCTTGCTTCTGGCAGCGGTCTTGGCTTTCGAAGAGGGTTTCTCTTTGACAGCGGTCTTCTTTTTGAGAGAGGCCTTGCTTTTGGCAGGAGCCTTGGCTTTCGGCTCTGTCTTTGCGGCGGCAGAGGTCTTCTCTTCGAGAGGGGTCGTGTTCGCGGGAGCGCTCTTTTCTTGGTCGAGAGAGCTTTTTTTCATGCTCACCATTTTAAGTCCGGCCCTCCTTTTCGACACTTCATCGCTTTTTATTATACATCATCCGCAAAATATTTACTACTGTGAAGAAAGAGGGCGGCGAGACGAGCGGCAGCTTCGCAAAGCAGACTGCTATATCTCAGACCGAGATGAAAATACGACTACGGTGATCTTTCGAAGTCTTCCGTAGCAGACAAAAACGAAAACTTTTTCCCAAAGGAAAAGGGCACCGGTCTGCGGCCGCTGCCCTTTGCATCTTCTTGAAATATTTTGTTGAAAAAATTTCTCCCGTTCTTTATCTCAGCAGCTCGCGGATGCCGGGGAGGGGAGCGGTGGCCCGCTGCAAAATGCCGTGCATATAGGCGATGGCGATGCCGTAATTGCACATGGGCACGCCCTGCTCGGCGGCGCGGCGATAGCGGTGGGCCGCTTCTTTTTCGTTGAGCATGCAGCCCCCGCAGTGGACGATGAGTTTATAGGGAGAAAGATCCCGGGGGAACTCGGTGCCGCTGCTCCAACTGAAGTCGGGGCTGCAGTTGCTGTGCTCTCTTATCCATTTAGGCAGCTTCACGGTGCCGATGTCTTCGCACTGGCGGTGATGGGTGCAGCCTTCGGCGATCAGCACCTTGTCGCCGTCTTGCAAGCTGTCCAGCATCCTCACGCCGGCCACCGCCTGTTCCAAGCCGCCTTTATAGCGGGCGAAAAGGATGGAGAAACTGGTGAGAGGCACCGAGAGAGGCACGGTGGCCGCCACTTTGGCGAAGACCTGACTGTCGGTCACCACCAAGGCAGGAGGCGTCTTAAGTTGGGCGAGGGCCGCCGCCAATTTATCTTCTTGGACCACCAGAGCCATGGCCCCGTTGTCCAGCACGTCCCGCAGCACCTGCTGCTGCGGCAGGATGAGGCGGCCCTTGGGGGCGGCGCTGTCGATGGGGGTAACCAGCACTGTCATATCTTCGGCTTCGATCAAGTCGCCGATCAGCTGCCGCTTTTCTTCTTGAGGCCGCAGAGCGGCGATGGCTTCTTTCAAATCGTGTATGCCTTCGCCTGTGACGGCGCTGACGCAATGAGCAGCCGCTCCCAACTCTTGAGCTTTCTTTTTTAAAGCAGTCAAATTTTCAGGCGCCGCCGTCTCGCATTTATTGAAGACGAGGAGGGCCGGCAGTTTTTTGGCCTGCAGTTCCCGCCACAAGGCCTCGTCGGCAGGGGAGAAGCCGGCGGCAGCATCGACCGTCAAAAGAGCGATGTCCGTTTTGTTCAGCACCTGATAAGCTTTTTCTACCCGCAGGCGGCCCAGTTCTCCTTCGTCGTCCAGCCCCGGCGTGTCGATGATGAGCACCGGCCCCAAGGGCAGCAGTTCCATAGCCTTGGCCACCGGGTCCGTGGTGGTGCCGGGGCGTTGGTTGACGATGGCCAGCTGCTGGCCGCATAAAGCATTTATCAAACTGGATTTGCCTGCGTTGCGTCGGCCGAAGATGCCGATGTGGGTCCGCTCGGCGTTGGGAGCGGAATGCAAATTTTCGCCCATGGCTAAGTCTTCCTTTTTAATCTACCGCTTGCAAGCGGGGGTTGGGGTTGTAGCGGCGGCCGGCTTTGGCGCAGTCCCTGCCGTCCACCCGCACGATGTCGGCGGTGAAGTTGATGTTGCCGTCGAAGAAGGAAGAGCCTACGGCGTAGCTGTCCACCGGCACGCCCAGTTCTTCGAAGGCGGCCACCCGGGCGGCGTCGAAGCCGCCGGAGACGATGATCTTCACGTAATCGAAGCCTTCCGCATCCAAGGCCCGGCGCACATTGGCCACCAGTTCTTTGCACACGCCGGTGGGTTTGAACATGCCGATCTGGGACCACAGGCTCTTATCTACCATAGAGCCCGAAGTGTCCAGACGTACACCGTATAAATTTCTTCCCAACTTGCGGGCTACAGCCAAAGAGGTGTTGACGCAGTCGTTGTCAAAATCCACCAAGGCGATGCGGGCGACAGAAGGGTCTATGTAGCGGTCGAAAGCGGCGCTGGCTGCTACCGTGTCGCCGCCGTAAGCGGCGATCAAAGCGTGGGGGATGGTGCCTATGCCTCTGCCCCCGGTTGCCTTGGCGTTGGCATCGGTGGAACAACTTTTGACGCCGCCGATGAGGGCGGCATAACCGTCGCTCTCCTGGGTCTGATAAATATCGTAACGGGCGGGGAAGAAGAGCACCGGTTTGCCGTTAGCGGCCTTCACCACCGCCCGCACATTGGTGGCGATGCGGCTCTGTCTCGCCAAAATGCCCAAATAAAGGGTCTCCAAGTGAGCGAAGAGGCCGTAGTCTCCTTCGATGGTCATCACCGTTTCCCAAGGCTCCACTATGTCTCCGTCTCTTAAACTTTTTATCACCAATCTATCGCCCTCGAAAGCGCATTGGCGCAGGAGGGCGATGGTCTCGTCGGTGCCGCACAGCACCACTTTCTCGCGGGTGAAGATCTGCATCAACACCTTGGGATGACGAGCGGCTCCCTTTAAGATCTCTTGGGAACGGATGAAGTAGGCATCGCTGTAATAGCCGGCCTTGATGGCCTCTACGGGGAAATGAAAATATGAAACAGGCAGTCTCTCGCTCATGGTGCGACCTCCGAAATTTTTTCGCAAACAGTTCCCTTCAAGGGCTTTTTTTGGTAGAATAATTATGTTTATTCTATCACCGTTGCTATTTTTTGACAAGGAGGCGCGCGGGCCATGGGGCGGGGAGCCGAAGGGAAAAAGATCAGAGTGCTGCTTTTGAGCGCCCCCATCGGCACTGGTCACCGCATGGCGGCGAAGGCTTTGGCGCAAAATTTGGCGGCGAGAGAAGACACAGAGGTGATCGAAGGGGACATCTTCAGTTTTTTCCCCGCTTTTTTGGGCCGCCTCTTTTTGCGTTGTTACCTGTTGATGTTGAAGTATGCCCCCGGCCTTTACGAACTTTGCTACCGCTGGGGCGACGGCCGAGGCAGCAGCCTGCGGCTGCGGCAGCTCATCAACAGGGTGTTGCTTTTTTTGGGAAGGACTTATTTGGATAAAACGGCCCCGACGGCGGTGCTGGCCACCCACGCCACCCCGGCGGGCATCGTCGGCCTTTATAAAAAACAGCACCCTTCTCTTTTTTTGGGGGCGGTGGTCACCGACTTCTGCCTTCACCGCTGGTGGATAAACGAGGGCGTAGACGTTTACTTCGTGGCAACGGAAGGCTTGCTGGCCCGCCTGCCGAAAGAGGCCGAGGGGGCAGCCACCGGCATACCGGTGCGGCAGCGCCCCGCCGGCTTTGACAGAGAGCATCTGCGGGAGCGTTTGGGCTGGCGAGAAAAAGTGTGCCTCTTTTTAGGCGGCGGCGAAGGGCTGCTGCCCATGGAAGAGATCTTACAGGCGCTGGCGAAAGAGAAAAGTTTTGAGTGGCACTTGGTCTTCATTACCGGCCACGATCTTAAAAAAGCAGAGCGTTTGCAAAAGCTCGCCGCCCGCGAGGGCCTCGCCTCCCGGGTAGAAGTCTACGGTTTCAGAGACGATGCTCCCGATCTGGAAGCGGCGGCCGACTTGGCGGTGAGCAAGGCGGGGGGCCTCACCTGCGCCGAACTTTTGGCGGCCGAAGTGCCCTTCGTCCTCTATGCGCCGCTGCCGGGACAGGAGCAGAGCAACGCCGCCTTTTTGCAAAAGCAAGGGGCAGCCTTCGTGGCAAAAGACCTGCCGCAGCTTTTGGCGCTGCTTCACGAGCCGCCGCCCCGCTCGGCTGTGCCTTTGGCCAGGCCCCGAGCAGCCGCAGACATCTGCGAGCACCTTCTGCGGCGGCTGCAGTGTTGACAGTATTCCGCAAAAAAATTATAATGAACAAGTCTTACTCAGGAAACTTTTCGTATCGTAAAACGATGAGAGATCACCTGTTATAAAGGAGAGGAACGAAATGATCAGGAACGACATACGCAATATAGCCATCATCGCCCACGTGGACCACGGCAAGACCACTTTGGTGGACGCCATGCTGAAACAGAGCGGCGTTTTTCGGGCCAACGAAAAAGTGGAGGAGAGGGTGATGGACTCCAACGCTTTGGAGCGGGAGCGGGGCATCACCATCCTTTCCAAAAACACCGCCATCATCCACGACGGCGTGAAGTTCAACATTTTGGACACCCCCGGCCACGCAGACTTCGGCGGCGAAGTGGAACGGGTGCTGACCATGGTGGACGGCGTGCTGCTCTTGGTGGATGCCTACGAAGGCCCCATGCCTCAGACTAAATACGTGCTCCGCAAAGCTCTGGAGCAAAAATTGAAACCGGTAGTGGTGATCAACAAGATCGATCGGCCCGATCAAAGGGTGGACGAGGTCATCGACGAAGTGCTGGACCTTTTCATCGAGCTGGCCGCCGACGAAGAGCAGCTGGACTTCCCCGTGGTGCTGGCCTCTGCCCGCAACGGCATCGCCAAATTGTCCATGGACGAAGAGAGCAACGACTTGGAGCCTCTCTTCAAAGTTATCTTGGAGCACATCCCCGCCCCCGACGTAGAGCCGGACAAACCCTTGCAAATGTTGGTGAACACCTTGGACTACGACGATTACGTAGGCCGCATCGTGGTAGGCAGGGTAGTGCGGGGCACCATCCACGACGGCGAAGTCATCAATCTGTTAGATGAAGACAAGATCGTGCGGGCCAAGATAGGCCGCCTCTACACCTATCAGGGCTTGAAGAGGGTAGAAGCGGAAGAAGTGGCAGCCGGCGATATCGTGGCCCTCATCGGTCTGGCCGATGCCAATATCGGCGACACCATCGCCGACTTGGAGCAGCCGGAGGCCTTGAAGGGCATCAAGATCGACGAGCCCACGCTGTCCATGGTCTTTTCCGTCAACGACAGTCCCTTCGCCGGCAAAGAGGGAGAATTCGTCACCAGCCGCCATCTGCGCAACCGCCTCTTCAAAGAAGTGAAGACCAACGTCTCCATGCGGGTGGAAGAGACCGACAGCACCGATGCTTTCAAAGTGTCGGGCCGCGGCGAACTGCATCTTTCCATTTTGATCGAGACCATGCGGCGGGAAGGTTACGAACTGCAGGTAGGCAAGCCCAAGGTAATCATGAAACGAGACGCCAAAGGGGCGCTGCTGGAACCCATGGAAGCTCTCACCATCGACGTTCCCCAAGTTTATATGGGCGCGGTGATGGAAGCTTTGGGCCTGCGCAAGGCCGAGCTGCAAAACATGACGGAGCTGGCCGGCTATCTGCGGATGGAATTCAAGATCCCGGCCCGGGGCCTCATCGGTTTCCGCAATCAGTTCCTCACCGACACCAAAGGCAACGGCACCATGAACCACGTTTTCGCCGGCTATGACAGTTATAAAGGAGAGATACCCGGCCGCACCCGGGGCAGTTTGGTGGCCTTCGAACCGGGCGAGACCACCGGCTACGGCATCGCCAACGCTCAGGAGCGAGGCACCATGTTCGTCATCCCCGGCGAACAAGTCTACGAAGGGCAGATCGTGGGCGAAAACAGCAGAGAGAACGACATGGACGTCAATCCCTGCAAGAAGAAACACGTGAGCAACATGAGAGCCAGCGGCAGCGACGAGGCCATCCGTTTGGTCCCTCCCAAAACTTTCAGCTTGGAGCAGGCCTTGGAGCACATCAACGACGACGAATTGGTGGAAGTGACTCCCCACAGCATCAGGATGAGAAAGAAAGTGCTGAGCAGATTGGAAAGGGGCCGCATCAGAGGCCGTTTGAAAAACAACCAGTAGTCTGCTAGACAGTGAAAAACCGAAAAATTTTCAAAAATTTTCAAAATCTAGCAAAATTCTAGCAGGAATTCAGAAATGTGTTGTGGAATACTAGGGCATGTTACTTTCGCCTGTCTCTATCCCTCTTTTATTTCCCGCTTTATATTCTAGCAAAAACAGGACAGATGCAAGTGTTGCGAGAACAAGAGACGTTTGCGGGCGATAACTGAGAGCGTATAGCAAAGCAGCAGTTTGGGGAGGTCGATGGATCGTGAGTTGGAAAAACACCGCAATGAAATTCTTTATGGCCGAAGAAGGGCAGGAGGAAGAATTCAGCCGCCCGCAATTGGTCAGCACCAGCGGCCGTCTGGATATCGTGGTGAGGACGCCCAAAACTTTCGAAGACGTGAAAGAATATGCAGACTATCTGATGAGCGGCAGCGCCATCATGATCAGCTTCGATGCCGTGGACGGCGCCATGAAGAACAGCATCTTCGATTATCTGAACGGCGTGGCCTACATCGTCCGCGCTTCCGTCTCCAGAGTCAACGAAGACTTGCTCCTCTATGCGCCGGAGCAGGTGGACGTCAATAAAGAAGTCGCCAAGAAGGGCATGCGCTCCTGGCTGGGCTGAGAGCGCCGCTCTTTCGATCGTGATAGTGATGCGGGCGGGCCCGGCTATAGTCGGCGGGGCTCGTTCGTCGTTCCCTATTTCCGCGGCCGCCTATTGACAGACGCCGAGGTCCGTGATAGAATTCCTAACTGTAGGGGGTCGCGGCGCCGTTTGTCGCCGTTTCCTTCCTTACCTATCTTCCCGACGATGAAGGCCGTTGCTCTTGTAAAGGGCAGGGCAGAGCCGGGACCTCGCGGCTGCGGCCGGAGGAAGTGTCAAAATACTCTTTTTTGGAAAGAGTGGGCACAGCGCCCGCTCTTTATCTGTATTATCGGCAAGTTTTCAGCGCAGGAGAGCGAGCATGACGAGAGAAGAACTGGAGACGAAAGTGAAGGGATTGGCGGCGCCTCTGCTCAAAAGCCTGGGCCTCAGCTTGGTCGATGCGGAATACGTGAAAGAAGGAGCCAATTATTTGCGCATCTTCATCGACAGGCCGGGAGGCGTAGCCCTGGAGCACTGCGAAAAGGCCAGCGAAGAATTGGCGCCCCTTTTGGACGAACAGGCTTTTTTGACGGAGCCTTACTACTTGGAGGTGTCGTCCCCGGGGTTGGACAGGCCCCTGAAAACAGACGAAGACTTGCAGGCCGCCTGCGGCAGCAAAGTAGATGTCATCTTCAAGCAGCCCTATCAGGGCCGCGAGACGCTGGTGGGAGTTTTGACCGGCCATGACGGCGAGAATATCTACGTCAGGCCTCTGCTGAAGGGCAGGACGGCAAAAGGACCTCAGGCGCTGCCGCGCAGCCTGCTGCGGTGCCTGCGCCTGCACATAGATTTTTAATCGAGGAGGATGTGGAAGTGAATTCTGATCTGATCAAAGCTATAAGAGACCTGGGCAAAGAAAAAGGCATAGCCCCGGAGATCCTCTTTCAAGCGGTAGAGGATGCTTTAGTGGCCGCCTATAAAAAACATTACGGCAACGTTCAGGGCCTCAGAGTGGATATGGACAAAGACAGCGGCGATATCCGGGTCTACGTCCAGCGCACGGTGGTGGAAGATCCGCCTTTGGATCAAAGCCAGATCGGCATCTCCGAAGCCCTTACGCTGGACCCCCGCTTCATCGTCGGCGACATCGTGGAAGAAGAGGTGACGCCTCATAACTTCGGCCGCATCGCCGCCCAAAACGCCAAACAGGTGGTGGTGCAGAGGATCAGAGAGGCGGAGCGGAGCCTGGTCTTCGACCGTTTTGCCGACAAAGCTCAGGACATCGTTACCGGTTTGGTCCGCCGGCAGGAAAACCGCAACGTCTTTTTGGACTTGGGCCGCTGCGAAGCCATCATGCCTCTCAGCGAGCAGATACCCACCGAGACCTATGCTTTTCACGATCGTCTGAAGGTATACATCACCGAGGTGAAGCGCACCACCAAGGGACCGCAGGTGGCGGTATCCCGCACTCATCCCGGTCTGTTGAAACGGCTCTTCGAACTGGAGGTGCCGGAGATCCAGGACGGTCTGGTGGAACTGAAGTCGGTAGCCAGAGAGCCGGGCCTGCGCTCCAAGATCTCCGTCTATGCGGCCGATTCTACCGTAGACCCGGTAGGCGCCTGCGTAGGGCACAAGGGGATGCGGGTGCAGAACGTCGTCAATGAATTGCGGGGCGAGAAGATCGACATAGTAAAATACAGCGACGATCCCGCCGCCTATGTGGCCAATGCATTGAGCCCGGCCAAAGTGGTCTCCGCAACGGTGAGCGCGGAAGAGAAGCTGTGCAGAGTGGTGGTGCCCGATCATCAGCTTTCTTTGGCCATCGGCAAAGAAGGGCAGAATGCCCGTTTGGCGGCAAAACTCACCGGCTGGAAGATCGATATCAAGAGCGAGACTCAGGCCAAAGAAGCTAAAGAAGCTGCGGAAGCCAAAGCGAACGAGGAGGCCGCCGCAGCCGAGCAAGAGCGGCCCGCCGAGGAAGGTCCTCAGAAACAGGAAGGGGCCCATGAAGAAAGCCAAGACGCCTAAAGTAAAAAAACAGCCTCAGCGCAAATGTTTGGGTTGCGGGCTGATGAAGGATAAAAAGTCGTTGCTGCGGGTGGTGCGCTCGCCGGAGGGAGAGATAAGTTTGGATCTTACCGGCAAAGCGAACGGGCGAGGCGCTTATGTCTGTCCCGCCGCCGAGTGCATCAAAAAGGCAGTGAAGAGCAAGGCTTTGGAAAGAGCGTTGGAGCACGGCATCGACGAAGCGGTCTACGCCAGACTGCTGGCAGAACTGCCGGCGGCAGAGGCAGAAAAGCGGGAGGAGCCGCGATGACGGCCCCTGCCGGCCGAGAAGCCCGTCTCATAGCCGCACTGGGCTTGGCCCAGCGGGCCGGCAAAGCAGTCGGCGGCGAGACGGCGGTGAGAGAAGCCTTAGCCAAAGGCAAGGGCAAGCTCCTTTTGCTGGCGGCCGATGCGGCGACTGCCCGGGTCGAAGGAGCCAAGGCCCTGGCTGCCGAAAAAAACGTGCCCTGCCTGATCGGTCTAGCCAAAGAGACTATGGGCCGAGCCGTCGGCAAAGGCGAAAGAGCGGTGCTTTTGATTTGCGACGGTGCCTTCGCCAAGATGGCAGCGGCGGCGCTGGAAGGCGAAGAGAGCTCCTTCGAAAAACAAAGCGGTAAATGACCCAAGTGTCACAGGGGGTGGATATATGGCAAAACGTATTTACGAAGTGGCTAAGGAACTGGGAAAACCGGTGAACGAGCTGCTGGATATTTTAAAGAAGCACAAGATCGACAAGACCAATTTCAGCTCTGCCAGCGAGCGGGACATCCAGCTGTTGAGAAACGCTTACACTACGAAAGTGGTGAGGAGAGTCACGGCCGTAAGGATAGGCGGCGTAGACGTAGACAGAAAAGACGGCCAACTGCGGGGGCCTGCCGCAACGGCTCAGGCTCAGCCTGCAACGAGAGCGGAGAGGAGAGTCACGGCCGTGAGGATAGGCGGCGTGGACGTAGACAGGAAAGACGGTCAACTGCGGGGGCCTGCCGCAACGGCTCAGGCTCAGCCTAAACCGCAGCCGAAAACTGCCGCACCTTCTCCTCAGGCACAGCCCGGAGGGACGGCTCAAGCTAAAGAGCAGGCGCCGGCTGCAGCCAAACCTCAAGCGACGGCAGCCCCTCAGCCTAAACCGCAACAGCCGGCTGTGCCCCAGCCAAAACCTCAGGCAGCTGCTGCGACTCAGGCCAGACCTCAACAGCCGACGGCGCCGCAAGCCAGACCTCAGGCCCAAGCGAGCGCTCAGCCTAAGCCGCAAACTGCGGCGGCAGCGCAGCCCCAGGCACCGGCAGCTGCAGCACCTCAAGCAAAAACTCAGCAGGCAGATGCACCTCAGCCTAAACCTCAGCAAGCTGCTGCGCCTCAGCCTAAACCTCAGACAACGGCACCTCAGTCTAAATCTCAGCAACCGACTGCACCGCAGGCTAAGCCTCAACAAGCGGCTGCGCCTCAGGCAAGGGCACAAGCACAGCCTGCCGCACCTGCTCAGCCCAAAGCTCAGCCTGCTCCCGCTCAGCCCAGAGCGGCAACCGCAGCTCCACAAACCAGAAGTCAATACGGAGGAGCAGGTCAGCCTCGGCCCCAGGGCCAGCGGCCTCAGGGGAGCAATAACCCTCAGGCACCCCGACCTCAAGGCGCTCAAGGCTACGGGCAGCGACCCGGCGGCTCTCGCCCCGCTTACGGCCAAGGAGGACGGCCGCAGGGCCAGGGCGGCGCTTACGGCCAAGGCCCCAGGCCCCAAGGTGCAGGTCAAAGACGAGACGGCCAAGGGCCCAGGCCCGGCGGTTTTGCGCCCCGACCTCAGGGAGCTCCCCCTCAGGGACGGAGCGGCGGCCAAGGAGCCAGACCTGCCGGCGGAGCAAGGCCCGGAGCAGGCGCTCTGCCTAAGGCCGAGAACAGGCCCAGAAGGCCGGATGCCGCCAGAGGCGGCAGGGACGAAAGGCGGGAAGGCGGCAAGAATGCCGGCAAGTCCCGCAAAAACATCAGTCCCGTTAAGGGGAGCTACGCTACCAAGGAGAGCAGGCCCAACCGCAGCGCCGGTCATCAAATGCCTGTCAACCGCGCTCCCAAGAAGGGCCCGGTAAGACCGATAGCGGCAGAGACCGTCGTTCGACCCGCTTCCGTAGAAGTAGGGGAGACCATCAGCGTACAGAATTTCGCCAAACTGATCAAACGGGAAGTCAACGAAGTCATCAAGACCCTCTTCCTTTTAGGTCAGATGGTCACTATCAATCAGGATATAGATTTTGAGACCGCCCAGCTCATCGGCACGGAATTCGAAGTGGAAGTGCTGCCTGCTCCCAGAGAGGAAGACCCCACGGAGATACCTCCCGTGGAGGATCCGGAAGAACTGCGCACCCCGCGGCCCCCGGTCATCACCGTTATGGGCCACGTGGATCACGGCAAAACTTCTATTTTGGATGCCATCCGCAAGACCAACGTGACGGCCAGAGAGGCCGGCGGCATCACTCAGCACATCGGCGCTTACAAGGTGAATTACCAGGGCAAGCAGATCGTCTTTCTGGATACCCCCGGTCATGAAGCTTTCACTGCCATGCGGGCCAGAGGCGCACAGGTCACCGATATCGCCATTTTGGTGGTGGCGGCGGACGACGGCGTTATGCCTCAGACCATTGAAGCCATCAACCATGCCAAAGCCGCCAAGGTGCCCATCATCGTGGCCATCAATAAGATGGACAGGGCCGGGGCCAATCCGGATCACGTAAAACAGCAGCTGGCCGAACACGAACTGATCCCCGAGGACTGGGGCGGCGACACCATCATGGTGCCCTGTTCGGCCTATACCAAAGAAGGCATCACCGACTTGCTGGACATGATCCTCTTGGTGGCCGAGGTGCAGGAATTGAAGGCCAACGCCGATCTGCCGGCCCACGGCACCATCATCGAAGCTCAGTTGGATAAGGGCCGCGGCCCCGTGGCCACCGTGCTCATCCAGCGGGGCACCCTGCGGGTGGGCGACACCATCATCGCCGGCACCTGCTTCGGTAAGGTGCGGGCCATGATCAACGATCGAGGCGAGAAGGTGAAGAAGGCGACTCCCGCCACGCCGGTGGAAGTGCTGGGTCTGAGCGATGTGCCGGAAGCCGGCGACATTTTGGACTGCACCGAAGAGAGGATAGCCCGCTCCGTAGCCGCCAAACGGTCGGCGCAAAAGAGAGAGAAAGAGATCAAAGCTCCTTCCAAGGTATCTTTGGACGATATCTATCAGCGCATCAAAGACGGCGAGCTGAAAGAGCTCAACATCGTGGTGAAGGCGGACGTGCAGGGCACCATCGAAGCTTTGAAGGCTTCTTTGCAGAAGATCAAGAACGAAGAAGTGAAGGTAGTGGTGGTCCACGCAGGCGTAGGCGCCATCACCGAGTCGGACGTGATGCTGGCTTCAGCGGCCAACGCTTTGATCATCGGCTTCAATGTGCGGCCCGATGCCAACGCCCGCAAGGCGGCGGAAACTTCCAAAGTGGACCTGCGCACTTACAGGGTCATCTACGATGCCCTCAACGACGTGGAAGCGGCCATCAAAGGCATGCTGGCGCCTAAATTCACCGAAGTGGTGCAGGGCCGGGTAGAAGTAAGGCAGATCATCACCATCATGAAGCTGCTGGTGGCCGGCTGCTACGTATTGGAAGGCAAGGTCACCAACAATTCCAAGGTGCGCATCATCCGCGACGGCATCGTGCTGCCGGTGGAAGATCAGGTAGAATCGCTCCGCCGTTTCAAAGACGACGTGAAAGAAGTGCAGCAGGGCTTTGAATGCGGCATCACTCTCTCCAAGTTCAGAGACTTGAAAGAGGGAGATATCTTCGAAGTTTACGCCATGGAAGAAGTGGCGGCGGAATAACTCGGAGGCGAACATGGTCAGATTACGTGTGGCTAAAGTTCAGGAAGCCATAGCTCAGGAACTGAACAAGATCATCCTGAGGGAGATGAAGGACCCCAGAGTGGAGCGGGTGAGCGTCACCGCCGTGGAGCTCAGCGCCGATATGAGCTATGCCAAAGTTTACGTGGGCTTATACGGCACGCCCCAGCAGCAGGAAGCAGCTTGGCAGGCTTTGAACAAGGCTTTGGGTTATCTGCGGACGGAGATCGCCAAAAGGATCAGGCTGCGTTTCGCTCCCGCCCTCACCTTGCTGAAGGACAGATCGCTGGAATACAGCAGGCACATCGAGGGCCTGCTGCAGGAGATCAAGACCAAGGAAGAAGCACAGACTGCTCCCGAAGAAGAGAAAGGGCCGGCCGATGAAGGCTGAGTGCAAAAAGATCGGCCTGAAAGAAGCGGGAGCCCTGTTGCTGGCCCCGGAGCATCGGCGCATAGCGTTGGCGGTGCACACCGCCCCCGACGGCGATTGCTTGGGCAGCGCTTTGGGGCTGGGGGCCTTCCTGCAAAGCAGGGGCAAGACCGTCTTCTTGCTGGCAGACGATCTGATCGGCGCTGCTTATTCCTTCCTGCCCGGGATCGAAAATTTTCTGCGCTTAGAAGATTACGGGCAGCTGGAAGTTGATCTGCTGTGCGTTTTGGATGCCGGCAGTTTGGAGCGGATAGGCAAAGCGGCGACTGTGAAGGCCAAGTGTTATTTGAACATCGATCACCACGGGCAGAACAGTTATTTCGCCGATCGGCTCTATCAAGACACAAAGGCAGCGGCGACGGGGGAGATCCTGTGGGAGCTGTTCGACGCCTGCGGCTGGGACATTGACCGAGACATCGCCACCTGTCTTTACACCGCCATCGTCACCGACTGCGGTTTCTTCCGCTACGGCAACACTACGCCCAAGACCATGAGGGCGGCGGCCGCCCTGTTAGGCTGCGGCATCGACCCGGCCTATATCAGCGACAGTTTGGAGATGAAGACGCCGGACAGCGTCCGGCTCTTGGCCAAGGTGCTGGCCGGGCTCTCTTTCGCCGCCGAAGGACGCATCGCCTATATCAGCGTGCCTCATGAGCTCTACGACCCCGAAGCTCAGACCGACAGCTTCATAAATTATCCCCGCTATATTTTCGGGGTGGAGGCGGCGGCCTACTTCAAAGCGGTGGGGCCCCGCACCACCCGGGTGAGCCTGCGCAGCAGAGACTTGGACGTGGCGGCGGTGGCTGTCGGCTTCGGAGGCGGCGGTCATTTGAGAGCGGCGGGCTGCACCATCGAAGAGCCTTTGGAGCAGGCGCAAAAGAAGATGCTGGCGGCGCTGGAGGCTGCGCTCAAGAAAAAATAGGGCAGAGAGAAAAAGTCCTGCTTGCAAAATGCACATAAGAAAAAAGCTAAGACTAACGACTGAGGAGCGCCTCGGTCCCGACGTCTTAGCTTATTTTTTTATGCTGATCGAAAGAGCTGCCCGTAGCTTTTACGGATCTTCGCTCAAAGCGGCGACGATCTCTTCGCGGGCGAGGCCGCGGCCCAAAAGACACATAAGCTTAGCCACCAAGGCTTCGCTCGTCAGTTTGCCGCCGGCGACGACGCCCAGAGCTTCGGCGGCTCGGCCCACTTCATAACAAGAGAGGTCGCAGCCGTCGAAGAGGCATTGCGTGGCAGCCACCACCAAGATGCCTTCGTCCCGTAATTTTCGCAAAGCAGGCAAAAGACTGCGGCCGCGGCAGGGCAGGCCGCCCAGACCGTAGACTTCCAGCACCACGGCCCGATAGCCTAAATTCGACGCCGCTTCCAAAAGGGCAGGGTCGAAGCCGGGATAGAGCTTCAGCAAAAGCACCCGCTCGTCCAGCGCCGTCTCCAAACGAGGAGGAGCAGAAGAGAGCGGAGAAAGAGAGGCGAGGCTCACCTGCCCCTTTTCGATGCGGCCGGCCAAAGGCTCATTGACGGCAGCGAAGGCGGCGACGTTTTTACTGTAGATCTTTTTGGCGCAGTGCCCGGGGATGAGCTTGCCGTCGAAGACCACATAGACGCCGGCCAAGGGAGAAGCGGCGGCCTGCAGGGCGGCCAGCAGATTGGCGGGGCCGTCGCTGCCGGGGGTGGCGATGGGCAGCTGCGAACCGGTGAGCACCACCGGCTTTTTTATAGCGATGAGCATGAAGGAGAGGGCGGCGGCGGTGTAAGCCAAGGTATCGGTGCCGTGGGTGAGCACCACGCCGTCATAGTCTTGCAAAGCCTCCCAGACCGCTTGGGCCATGGTCTGCCAAGCCCGAGGCTGCAGGTCGCTGCTGTCCAGAGAAAAAAGTTCCCGGCAGCTGAGCTCGGCGACAGCGGCGGCTTCGGGCACAAAAGACAAGAGGGCAGCACCGTCCAGAGCGGGGGCCAGGCCTCGGGGGCCGGGAGCGGAGGCCAGGGTGCCGCCGGTAGTGAGAACGAGGATCTTTTTCAGCATGAAAACACCTTTATGACGAGAACTGCCGGCTCAAGCAGACAGAAGTCGAAAAGAGAGAGGCGCAGCTGCAGAGACAGCCGCCGAAGACACAGCTCTTTCGAAAAAAATTTAACGATCGAGCTGCGAAAGAAAGGACGGAGGGGCCGCCAAGTCTTTTTAGAAGAAGAGCGGCTGCCCTCCGTCTGCGGCAAAACTGTTTTGCGAAGAGCATCAGATCATGAACTTGCGGTAAACGCCTCCGTCGTTCAAAGCGTTGTAGAGGCTGTTGCGCAGGTCGGCGATGGTCTGATAGACCGGGGCCAGTTCGCTGATGGGCTGGAAGATCTTGGGAGCGGAGGTGACGGCCTCCAAGGCGCCGGTGTGGTCTGGGAAGATGCCCAAGGTGACGGCGGCGTTGATGAAGGCCCCCAGAGCCGTGGCTTCCGCATTGGCGCTGCGCAGCACTATGGCCTGATAAGCGTCGGCCTGGATGCGGCAGAAGAGGTCGCTCTTCACCATGCCGCCGGCCACGCTGACTCTGTCGATGCCGCCGATCATGCCCCGCATCAGGCGCAGGTTCTCGGCGATCTCCATGGCGATGCCCTCCATGATGGAGCGGGTCATGTCTCCTCTGGTGACGCCCAGACCCAAATTGAAGAAGACGCCCTTGGCCATGGGGTTCCAGTAGGGAGCGGCGCTGCCTTCGAAGTGGGGGAGCATCACCACGCCGTGGCTGCCCACCGGCGCCTTCCCTGCCTGCTTATCCATGACGGTGAAAGCGTTGGGGTCGTCGGCCAATTCGGGGTAGAACTGCTCCTTGAACCAGCGGAAGATGGCGCCGGTATTGAAGATGGAGGTCTCCGCCACATATTTGCCGGCGATGGCTGAGGCTTGGCACAGCACCCGGCAGTCTTTTTCGAACACCGGTCTGTCGGAATAGGAGAGGACGAAAGAGCCGGTGCCGGTATTGGCTTCGGCTACGCCGGGATGGGTGATGCCTAAAGCGATGGCGGCGTTCTGTTGGTCGCCGCCGGAGATGATGACGGGCACGCCTTCGGGGAGACCGCATTCTGCAGCCAGCTCTGCCGTGAGACCGCCGACGCTGCTGCCGGGGGGCACCAAGTCGCAGAGCTTCTCTTCGCCGATGCCGGCCAGCTGCAGCAACTCTGGGTCCCAGCGAAAGGTCTTCAGGTCCATCAGCATGGTGCGGCTGGCCTGGGTCCAATCGGTGACATATTTGCCGGTGAGCTGGTAGGTGACGTAATCCTGCACGCCGATGAATTTAGCGGTGGCTTTGAAAAGATCGGGAGCGTTCTCCCGCAGCCAGATGATCTTGTTCAACACGAAGAAGGGATTGACCCGCAGGCCGGTCTTATGATAAAAGGCGGGCAGGCCGTAGGTCTTGATCAAGTCGTCGCAGATGGGGATGGTGCGCTTGTCCTGCCACATGATGGCGTAGGAGAGAGGGTAGCCGTCCTTGCCCATGGGGATGACCGAGGCCCGCTGAGAAGTGATGGAGATGGCGAGAGCCTCGCCCTTATTGGCTTTAAGGTAAGCGGCGGCGCCGCTCAAGGTCTCTACGGCAGCTCGCCGCCAAGTCTCGGGGTCTTCTTCCACATAGGAAGGCTTGGGGAAGATGGTGTGGTATTCGGAAGAAGTTTGATGAAGATTGCGGCCTTCGAGGTCGAAGACCACTGTCCTCATGCTGGATGTGCCTACGTCGAGGGAGATGATGGTTTTCACGATGCTTACCTCCTTTACGCGGACGCTTATACAACGATCCCCGCCGCATAGAGCGGCGGGGATATTTACTGTGTTTTGCAGTCAGCCGCAAGACCGCCTTCACAGCAGCTCGGGCAGCTCGGCCGAGGCAGGCCCGAAGTGAGCTGAAAGATGAGGGCGCCGAGACGGGTCACTCGTTGCGGAAGAACTTCATGTACTTCAGCACTACTTCGGTGACCGACTTTTCTTCCAGTTTGGAGAGATCGGCCAGGTGAGGCGCCTTGGCGGCCAGCAGCTGCTTGATCTTGTCTACGGTGTAGACGGAGATCTCCGTGTTGACGTTGATCTTGCTGATGCCGTTGGCGATGGCGGCTTTGATGGTCTCTTCGGGCGTGCCGGAGCCGCCGTGGAGCACCAAGGGGATGCCGCACTGAGCATCGATCTCCTTTAAAATGTCGATGCGCACGTTGGGAGTGCCTTTATAGAGGCCGTGGACGGTGCCGATGGACACGGCCAGAGCATCTACGCCGGTGCGTTCGATGAACTCCCGAGCCTTGGCCGGGTCGGTGTATTTTTCTCTGTCTTCGGCGGTGCCTTCATGAGACCGGTCGCCGGCGGCCAAAGAGCCCAGCTCTGCTTCCACGGAAACGCCTTGAGCGTGGGCCAGCTCACACACCAAGCGGGTGTTGGCCGCATTCTCTTCAAAGGGCAGGGCAGAGCCGTCGTACATAACGGAGCCGAAACCGGCGGCGATGGCCTGACGGATGATATCGATATCGCTGCAGTGATCCAGATGCAGGCACACTTCCATGGGGTCGTCGGCCGCCAAAGCTTTCACGATGGCGACGGCGTCGGCCAAGTGCATGTTGTCCAGATATTTTTTGCCGAAGGCTACGATCACGGGGCCGCCGCCCATTTGCCGGCCGGCTTCGATGATGCCCCTGATGGTCTCGTAATTGTAGGCGTTGAAGGAGCCGATGGCGATGTGCCGGGAGTAGGCGTCCTTCAGCATGGAGGTGAAGTTAACGAGCATGGCGACCTCCCGGCCTTAGGCCCTGATGCCGGCCAGCCAAGTTTTGAAGGCAGGCTGTTCTGTCACTTCGGGGTTGATGATGAAGCGGGCCTTTTCGCCCTTTAAGAAGGCGGCGATATCCGCAGCCAAAAGATAAGGAGAGTTGGCCAGAGCATCGGAGGTGGTGCCGGCGATGTGGGTGGTGAGAGTCACGTTGTCTAATTGCAGGAAGGGGCTCTCGGGGTCGATAGGCTCGGTGGTGAACACGTCCAGAGCGGCGCCGGCGATGCGCTTCTCGGCCAGAGCGGCAGCCAAGGCGGCCTGATCTACCAGACCGGCGCGGCCGGTGTTGATAAAGTAGGCAGTGGGCTTCATCAGGCGGATGAGGCGGTCGTCGATCATGCCTTTGTTCTTATCGGTGAGGCGGGCATGGATGGAGACGAAGTCGGCGCTCTTGAAGAGGGTGTCCAGATCCGTCAGTTTGCAGCCGGCGGCAGCGATGTCGTCCGGGTTGGCATAGGGATCGTACACCAGCACTTCCACTTCGAAGCCGGAGAGTTTTTTGGCCACCAGACGGCCGATGTTGCCGAAGCCTACCAAGCCCACGGTCCTGCCGCCCAGTTCGGGGATGTTGTCGCTGTTGGAGAAGGTCTTGCGCCACTGGCCTGCTTTGATGGAGCAGTGGGCCCGGGCGATGTTGCGGCATTCGGCCAGCATCATGCCCACGGCAAAGTCGGACACGGCGTGGGCGTTCCTGCCCATCACGTTGAAGACCAAGATGCCCCGAGCGGTGGCTTCGGCCACGTTCACATTCTCCAGACCGGCGCGGGACACGCCTACGATGCGCAACTGCGGCATGGCGGCCATCACCTTGGAGGATACGGGGACGAAGAGGCCCATGAGGATGTTGGCTTCGGCGCCGTATTCCAGCACCAAGGGATCGCAGGGCTCGATCTCCGGTCCTCTTTTCTCCACTTCCAGACGGCGGTATTGCAGTTTGTCCCAAGAGGGCTCCCAATCGCCGGCGAATTTGATCTCGCCGAAGCTCTGCAGGTGTTTCTTCCAAGCGCCGCAGAAGCCTTCGCAGCCTATCATAGCATCGCCCAGCAGCAAGCCTTTCAATCCAGCCATAATGAATATCTCCTTCCTATTTTGACGCATAAGGTAAACTATCTTGCGGCAGTCTTCCTGCCTTTTCATCCTATATAATATAAAAAAGTAAAGCCGGTGTCAACAAGAGGGGAGGCTCGCCTTCGCCAAAAAAAGAAGCGCCTTGGGGACTTTTTGCAAAGGGGAGAAGAGTGCGACGGTCACGTGTAAAATCAAAGACATTTTGAAAAAGTCAGAGGTGCTTGATAGTCACGTGTAAAATCTCCGGCTTTTTTGAAAAAGTGAGAGGTGCTCAACGGTCGTGTGTAAGATCCGCAGACTTTTTGCAAAAAGCGAGAGGCGTTTCACGACGATGGGAAATGCATGCTCCCTTTTTTCGCACAGGTCGCAGCTTTCGAGCGGGAGCTGCGATAAAATTTCAAGAAAGAGCGGGAAGATATTGAGAGAGAGAAAAGAAAAGTGATATAATTACCTAAAAACGGGGCAAGGGCGCGGCCTTCGCTCCGGCAGGGAGAAGAAAAAAGTCCCGAGCTCTTGCCCTGAGCAACGGGGAAATAACAGTGCCGCGCAAAAAGCCGGAGAGATAGTTTTCCGCCGGCAAAAAGGAGCGAAGAAGATGAAGAAGACTTTGGTGTGTGCCGTCGCCCTGACGCTGGGCCTCACTGCCTCAGCTCACGGGGCCGATCCCTTCGGCGATGTGCCTGCGGGCCACTGGGCTTATGACAGCATCGAAAAACTGGCCGCTGCCGGCGTTATCGACGGCTGCGGCGCCGGCACTTTCGGCGGAGCTAAACTGATGACCCGCTACGAGATGGCTCAGATCGCAGCCCGAGCGATGGCTAAAGGCGCCAACGTAGACAAATTGGCCGCAGAATTTGCCGACGAGTTGGACGCTTTGGGCGTTCGCGTCGCCAATTTGGAGAAGAAGGCCGATGCGGTGAAGATAGCCGGCGAGATCCGCTTCCACTACGCCGATAGCAAAAACAACAAATTGAAGGAAAAATACGCTTATGAGGGCGAACGGATAGAGGCCGTCGATACTTCCGCCTCCGTCTTGCGCAGCCGCCTTTGGTTCCGAGGACAGATCAACGACGATTGGACCTATACCGGCATGGTGGAGAACAGACAAAATTTCCGCAACGAGACCGGCGATGAAGAGGCAGACTTTCAGCGGGCCTATGTGCAAGGCCGCTTGGGCGGCATGGATATAACTGCGGGCCGGCAGAATTTTATCTTGGCAGACGGCGATCTTTACGATGAGCGGGCGGACATGATCAAAGCTTCTTACGGCAAAAAGGTGAAGTTCACAGTCTTCGGGGGCAGACCAACGGGGCAAGATGCCCTCTTTTACGATATCACAGGGATAGTGAACACCACAAGACCGGTGATACCGCCGGAAGGAGGAAGGCTCGACTATGAGAATATCTCTTTGGCCTTCACCGAAAGAGCGACTTTGAACTACAAAGGATTCTACGGGGCCGCTGTGGCGGGCAAATGGGGACCGTTAAGGGCCAATGTGGGCTACACCGTGTTCAAAGACGGCGACTTGCGGGAAGACAGCATCAATGACAACGTTCCTGAGACCGCATCCTTTCCGTTGGACGACAACAAAGTATGGAACATGGGGCTGAGTTGCGACATAACGGAAGAGCTCACCTTTAGCGCTGTTTATATGAAGTCCTCTTTGGATAAGGTCGCTATCGAAGGCGAAACGGTCGCAGACTTTGATGACGACGGCATGATCATCGGTCTTGATTACAAGGGAGCGAAGGCCAATGAGCCGGGCAGTTGGGGCGTGTACGGCAAATATTACGATCAGGGGAGAGGCACGGCGATGGCCCACACCATGAACGGCGATCATAAATGGCAAGGGCTCAGTATTGACGATCAAGGCAGTACCGCTGTCTCCACCTTCAACAGCGGCTTCAAAGGCTGGATGCTGGGCGCCGACTATGCCTTCGCCAAAAACATCGTAGGTGCTGCGGAGTATTACGATCTGAAGACTAAAGGCGGAGGCGGGACCACAGACGTTCCGGAGCAAAAAGTGAGAACTTTATGGACCCAATTGGTGTTCACATTCTGAAAAAGGCAGAACAAAAGGAAGAGACCGAAAAATTTTCGAGGGACGATCAAGCTGCGTCCCTTCTTTTAGTTTGGAGTGTGAAGTGTGGAGTGTGGAGTTAAGGAATGCACAGCACACTTCCTTCCCCTTGCACATCGTACCGATCGTGTCAGTTGTGCCGGGGAAGCCCGGGACAAGCTCAGTGTGCTGTATTTTTTGCCCAGCGACTTCGTTCAACGGGCTGGCGTGCTACGAGTTTCAGGTGCTTCCCCGGCTCGATCATATAAGTCAGATGAGCGGTACAAGAGAGAAGTTATATGAGGGCGGTGTCGTGAAAAAACTTTCGGACAAAAAGAGACGGTTCTAAAAGACGAGAAGTTTTCGAAAGGGGAAAGGATTTAAGCAACAAAGCAAAATTCAAAAGCGAGATGCTCGAAAAGCTCTCGCAAAATGCTTTACATCATATTGTAAATTGCAGGAAAAAGCAAAAAGACAAAGGCTACAGTTTGATGGGTTGCTATACCGTGGCCCAAAATATGGTGGCGGGCATCGAATGGTACGACCTGAAGACCATGGACGTTTACGACATCAGGATGAAGACCCTGTGGCCCAATCGGTGCTGACCTTCTGAGATCGCACAGATCGCAAAAATTTTCGAGGGACGCGTGAGCGTCCCCTTTTCTGTTGCCCGAAAGAGCAGATGTTCTCGGAAAAAGAAGAGCATAACGGTCAAATGCAAAAGCAGCTGACTTTTCAAAATAGCGGGGCTGTCTCATAAGTAAGACCAAAGTCCACATCCATCGTGAAAAAGATGGTGGTCCCTCAGGCTCAAATGCAAAAACAACTCGCATTTAAAAAAGGGCAAAGATGCTCCGCATTCAAATGCAAACTACTCCGACTTTTTGAGAAAGACAGCGCGGCCCGCGGCCTAAAACAAAGGCCGCTTATTTTTTTGCGCATTTTTCGGCTCGCATCAAGCTCTTTGATAAAATTTTTAAGAAAATTCACAAAAGTCTTGTGGGGGGGTACAAGTATGCTATACTTGCGGTAAACGAGGGCGAAGTTTTCTCCTCGTTCGGTAAACTGCAAAACTCTCCGCGGCCGAGCGATACGCAAAGGGAACGAGGACACTTTGGTGGGGATCGATCGCCTAGAATTTTGCAAAAGCAAAAAAGGAGAAAAGATGATGAAGAAAAGTCTTATCTTTGCCATGGCTATGGCTCTGGGCGTAACTGCCTCTGCCTATGCCGCCAACCCCTTCTCCGATGTACCTGCAGGTCATTGGGCTTATGACAGCATCGAGAAACTGGCTGCTGCCGGCGTTATCGACGGCTACGGCGACGGCACTTTCGGCGGCGATAAACTGATGACCCGTTATGAAATGGCTCAGATCGTTGCCCGGGCTATGGCCAACGGTGCCAACGTGGATAAATTGGCCGCAGAATTTGCCGACGAACTGGATGCTCTGGGCGTTCGTGTTGCCAACTTGGAGAAAAAAGCCGACGCTGTGAAGATCGCGGGTGAGATCCGCGCTCATTATGCCAACATCAGCGGTACCCGCCCTTTCTTCAAAGATGATTCTTGGTCAAAACTGCGTACTCGTATCTGGTTCAAAGGCCAAGTGAACGACGATTGGACCTATGTGGGCATGATCCAGAATGAGCAGGACTTCCGCAATAATACCGGCGACGAGAGAACGGACTTCCAACGTGCTTACCTTGAGGGCCGCTTGGGAGGCGTTGACGTGCAGGCCGGCCGTATCGACACCACCGACATCACCGGCGGCAACATTTACGATATTCGCTTCGACGGCGTGAAGCTGACCTACGGCAAAGAGATCAAATTGATTGGCCGCGCCGGCAAAGCCACCGATGCTTTCGAACACTATATGGATCAAAGCGGCGATACCTACTCCATCGAGGCAGTGGCTGACCTGGGCAAGGTAGGCGACATCCACGGCGGTTGGTGGAAATTCAAAGACCTAAATTTCCTTGATGTGGTAGATCTCGATAACAATATTTGGACCGCAGGTTTGAATTTGAACGTGGTAAAAGATCTGCAACTGACTGCCGACTATATCAAATCCAACGCACACTTTCAAAATTTCTATGGGGATGAGACGGACAATGACGGTTATGTTATCGGCTTGAACTATAAAGGCGCAGCCGCCAACAAACCAGGAAGTTGGGGCCTCCATGCCAAATACTATCATCAGGGAGCTTCTTCCTACATCGCTCATACCATGAACGGTTTGCATGGGGACGGTGTTGAGTATACAGGCTTCAAAGGTTACAGCCTCATGGGTTACTACACCGTGGCCAAGAACATGGTGGCCGGCGTTGAGTGGTACGATCTCAAGCCTTTGGAATACCCCGATATGAATATGAGGACTTTGTGGACTCAGTTGGTGCTCAGCTTCTAAAATTTCACAAGCCGCAAAACTTTCCGAGGGACGCTCAAAAGGCGTCTCTCTTTTTTGTTGAGCGTTCGACGGAAAAAGCAACGATGCAGAAGATTTGCATTGCTCAAAATAGGCACGACATTTAAAAAGAGAAGAGCAGCATAACGCGAGAGGGGCCGCTTTTTTGAAAGGAAGATTTTTTCGCGGTCAAAAGCAAAGCGTGCTCGCATTTTCGGGAAAAGGAGAGGCGCCGCAGGCTCGAACGTCTAGGCCGCACATTTTTCGAAAAAGGCAGAGGAGCTACGGGGGCATAGGCGAGCTTCGCCGACTTTTCGAAAAAGGCAGAGAAGTTTAAATTCGAGGGCTTGAACTTGAGTTTCTTCTTTTCGCAAAGAGAAAAACTTTCTCGCCGCGGGCAAAAGGAATTTTTCCCGATGCGTCGAATATGCAACAGGTAAACTGTGAAAAGAAGATAGGAGGCATAAAGTTATGCAAAGTTACACCATGGACCTGGGCGGCAGGCCCCTCACCATCGAGATCGGCAAGATAGCCAAACAGGCTAACGGTTCCTGCATGGTGCGCTACGGGGACACCGTCATCGTAGTGGCCGCCACCGGCACCAAGACCCCCCGCGAAGGCGTGGACTTTTTCCCGCTGACCGTAGATTTTGAAGAAAAGATGTACGCCGTAGGCAAGATCCCCGGCGGTTTTATCAGAAGAGAGGGCAGGCCCAGCGAGCAGGCCATCCTCACCAGCCGCCTCATCGACCGGCCCATCCGCCCCATGTTCCCCGAAGGCTATCACAATGACGTGCAGATAGTGGCCACCGCCGTATCAGTAGACCCGGACAACGCCCCCGATATGCCGGCCATGGTGGGCGCTTCCTGCGCTCTCTCCATTTCCGACATCCCCTTCGAAGGGCCCATCGCCGGCGTGAGGGTAGGCCTCATCGACGGCAAATTCATCATCAACCCCACGGTGGAGCAGGCAGAGCTCTCCCTCTTGAATTTGGCAGTGGCCGGCACCAAAGATGCCATCCTCATGGTGGAAGCCGGAGCCAAAGAAGTTTCCGAGCAAGTGATGCTGGACGCCATCTTCTTCGGTCATGAAGCGATCAAAGAGTTGGTGGCCTTCCAAGAAAAGATCGTGGCCGAAGTGGGCAAGCCCAAGATGGAGGTAGAAAAATATGCGCCTCCCGCAGAATTGGCCGAAGAGATCGAAGCTTACGGGGCCGAGCAATTGAAGGCCGCTTTGATGGACGCCAACAAACTGCAGCGGGAAGAGAACGTGGCCCGCATCAAAGGAGAGATCGCCGAAGCTTTCATGGCCAAATATCCCGACAATGCCGCCGACGTTGCCTACATCACCCAAAAATTGGTGAAGAAGATCGTGCGCCGCACCATCTCCGTAGATAAGATCCGTCCCGACGGCCGTCAACTGAACGAAGTGCGCCCTGTGAGCTGCGAAGTGGGCCTTTTGCCCAGAGCTCACGGCAGCTCCCTCTTCACCAGAGGCCAAACTCAGATCCTCAACGGCTTGGCCCTCGCTCCCTTGCGTGAGGCTCAAACTTTGGACGGCCTCGGCACCGAAGACAGCAAGCGCTATATCCATCACTACAACTTCCCGCCTTACAGCGTAGGCGAGACCAAACCTCTGCGCAGCCCCGGCCGCCGGGAGATCGGCCACGGTGCTTTGGCAGAGCGGGCTTTGAGACCGGTGATCCCTTCCGAAGAAGAATTCCCCTACGCCATCCGCCTCGTCTCGGAAGTGCTGGAGTCTAACGGCTCTTCCTCCATGGGCAGCGTGTGCGCTTCCACCCTTTCCTTGATGGATGCCGGTGTGCCCATCAAGGCGCCGGTAGCAGGTGTGGCCATGGGCTTGGTGAAAGACGGAGACTACTTCACCATCCTCACCGATATCCAAGGCCTGGAAGACGCTCTCGGCGATATGGACTTCAAAGTGGCCGGCACCGCCAAAGGCATCACCGCCATCCAGATGGACATCAAGATCGACGGCATCAACAAAGACATCTTCACTCAGGCTCTGGCTCAGGCCAAAGAGGGCAGAGAGTTCATCATGGGCAAGATGCTGGAGTGCATCGATCACTATCGGCCGCAGCTGTCTAAATATGCGCCCAAGATCACCAGCATCACCATCGACGTAGACAAGATCGCCAAGGTGATCGGCCCCGGCGGCAAGACCGTTAAGCACATCGTAGAAGAGAGCGGCGCCAAGATCGACATCGAAGAGAGCGGCCGCATCTACATCGCCGCCGTGAACAGCGAGGCTGCCGAGAAAGCCATCAAGATGATCAACGCCATCATCGAAGAGGCAGTGCCCGGAAAGATTTATACCGGCAAAGTCACCCGCCTGATGAATTTCGGCGCCTTCGTGGAGATCCTGCCCGGCAAAGAGGGCTTGGTCCACATCTCTCAACTTTCCACGGAGCGGGTGGAGAAAGTGGAAGACGTGGTATCCGTCGGCGACGAGATCGTGGTGAAAGTGACCGATATCGACCAAAAAGGCCGCATCAATCTTTCCCGCAAGGCCGTGCTGCTGAGGAGATAAAAAGCCATGAGGCAAAGAGGTTTCGTCAAGGTCAGCGCCTATAAGGACGCCGATTTTCCCCTGCCGGAGCGCAAGACCAAATTTTCCGCGGGCTACGATTTTTGCCTGCCCGAGGCCGTGACCTTGGAGCCGGGGAAGATAACTTTGGTGCCCACCGGCATCAAGGCTTACATGCAGCCGGGAGAATTTTTGGGCCTGCACATCCGCAGCAGCATGGCGGTGAAGAAGGGGCTGCTCTTGGTGAACAGCGTGGGCATCATCGACGCCGATTATTACGATAATCCCGAGAACGAAGGCCACATCCTTTTGGCTCTGCTGAACACGAAAGAGGAAGCCCTCACTTTGCCCAAAGGGGAGAGGGTGGCTCAGGGCATCTTCTACAACTTTTTGCTGGCGGACGGCGACGAGGCGCAGGCTCTGCGCAGCGGCGGCATCGGCTCCACGAAAAGCTGAAGTATTTTCCTTGACAAAGATTTTTTCTAAATGTATAATTTTTTTGACGAACAAAAAGATAGAGGCGCGGGAAGCATGAGTAACCTGATGAGCGGCAGCGATGAAACGGGAGAAAGGGCCACCGCCGAAGTGGAGCGCCGGGCGCGGCGGTCTGCTGGGACGGCAGCGAAGAGCTGACGTACTGTCGCCGAGCATGAGGCTTGAGCGGAGGGCTATCTCGCATTACAGGCATTGTAACCGTTGAGAGCCGCCGAAGCCCTCAACGGTTTTCTTTTAAAGAAAAGGAGTGGGAAAAATGATCAAAGTTTTGGTGAACGGTGCCTTGGGCCGCATGGGCGGCGAAGTGGTGAAACAGGTGTGCGCCGAAAAGGAAATGGAATTGGTGGGCGTGAGCGATATCTTCAGCAAACCTCTCACCTTGCCGGACGGCAGCACCATGACCACTTACAGCGATACCGTGGCCGCCGTCAAAGCCACCAAGCCCGACGTGATGGTGGACTTCACCCGGCCCGATGTGGTGATGGTCACTTTGCGCAAAGTGCTGCCTTTGGGCGTGCGCTGCGTGGTGGGCACCACCGGCTTCACTCCCCACAGTTTGGAGGAAGTGGATCAATTGGCTCATAAACACGACACCGCCGTGCTGGTAGCTCCCAACTTTTCTTTGGGCGCCGTGGTGATGATCAAATTGGCCGCAGAAGCCGCCAAATATTTCCCCAACGTGGAGATCATCGAAAAACATCACGATAAAAAACTGGACGCTCCCAGCGGCACCGCCATCTTGACGGCTCAGAAGATAGCCGAGGTGCGGGGCTATCTGCGCCAGGGGCATGTGAACGAGATCGAGACCCTGCGCAACGTACGGGGCGGCGATATGCAGGGCATGCGCATCCACAGCGTGCGGCTGCCGGGTTATGTGGCTTCTCAGGAAGTCATCTTCGGCGGTCAGGGCGAGACTCTGCGCATCTGCAACGACCCGGTGAGCAGAGAATGCTACATGCCCGGCGTGGTCTTGGGCTGCAAACGCATCCTCGACAAAAAAGGCCTCATCTACGGCCTCGACAAATTGCTGTGATCTTTATCAAAAACGGCAGTCGAAAAATTTTTGCGGAAATTTTCAAATAAACAAGTAAGACGGGAGAATGACAATGAAGAAGTACAATGTAGCCATTTTGGGAGCTACCGGCGCAGTAGGCGGCGAATTTTTACGGCTCATCGCCGAGAGAAATTTTCCTTTTGCAGAATTGAGGCTGTTGGCCTCTAAACGCAGCGCCGGCAAGAAGATGGACTTTTTGGGCAAGACCTACACCGTAGAGGAAGCCACTGCCGCTTCTTTTAAAGACATCGACATCGCTCTCTTCGCCGGGGGCAGCATCTCCAAAGAGTTCGCTCCTCACGCAGTGAAGGCCGGGGCCGTGGTCATCGACAATTCCAGCGCCTTCAGGATGGACCCCGAGGTGCCCCTGATCGTGCCGGAGGTCAACCCGGGCGCCATCGCCGCTCATAAGGGCATCATCGCCAACCCCAACTGTTCCACCATCATCATGGTGATGGCCTTAAAGCCTCTTTACGATCTGGCCAAGATCAAAAGGATCGTGGTCTCCACCTATCAGGCAGTGTCGGGAGCAGGCAAAGAAGGCATCGACGAATTGACCGACGAAGTGAATGCTTACGTGAGGGGAGAAGAGATGGAGGCGAAGATCCTCCCCACTACCTCCATGCCCAAGCATTATCCCATCGCCTTCAATCTCATCCCGCAGATAGACGTCTTCCTCGACAATCTCTACAGCAAAGAAGAGATGAAGATGGTGAACGAGACGAGAAAAATTTTGAACGACTATGATATCGGCATCACCGCCACCACCGTGAGAGTGCCTGTCTATCGCAGCCACAGCGAGGCCGTGAACGTTGAATTCGAACACGATCTGGAACTTAAAGACATGGCCGCTGCCATGGACGCCTTCCCGGGCCTCAAGATGCTGGACGATCCGCAAAATCAGCTCTATCCCATGCCTCTCTACACTTCCGACAAGAACGATTGCTACGTGGGCCGTCTGCGTCGGGACGAATCGCAGCCCAACACTTTCAACTTCTGGGTGGTGGGCGATCAGATCAGAAAGGGCGCCGCTTTGAACGCTCTGCAGATCGCCGAAGTGATGATAGAGCAGGGCCTCATCGAAGAATGGCAGGCCAAAAGGGGAGGCGTTGAGTGATGCGCATCATCGTGCAAAAATTCGGCGGCACTTCTGTGGCGACAGAAGAAGCACGCGTCGCCGCCAAAGATAAGATCTTGCAAGCTATCGAAAAAGGCTACTCCCCCGTGGTAGTGGTCAGCGCCATGGGCAGAAGGGGAGCACCCTATGCCACCGACACTCTCATCGACGTGCTGAAAGAAGCCAACATCTCCGTGAACGTGAGAGAGATGGACGTGATGATGTGCTGCGGCGAGATCATCTCCAGTTGCGTGATGGCCGCCACTTTGCAGCGCTTCGGCCTCAACGCCCAAGCTCTCACCGGCGGCCAGGCCGGCATCATCACCGACAGTCAGTTCGGCGCCGCCCGCATCAAAAACATCAACACCGACAATCTCATCCACCTTTTAGAGTCGGGCATCACCCCCGTGGTGTGCGGCTTTCAGGGGATGACGGAGATGAACCGCAAGTTCACCACCTTGGGCCGGGGCGGCAGCGACACCACCGGCGCCGCTTTGGGCGCTGCTTTGAAGGCCGAGTTCGTCGAGATCTACACCGACGTGGACGGTATCATGACCGCAGACCCCCGCATCGTGAAAGAAGCCAACATTTTAGACGTGGTCTCTTACAGCGAAGTGTGCCAGATGGCCAACAACGGAGCAAAAGTGATCCATCCCCGGGCAGTGGAGATCGCCATGCGCAACAACCTGCCCATGTATGTGAAGTCTACCTTCAGCGATGCCCCCGGCACTCTCATCACCGCCTCCGGTCACAATTTGACCGTGGGGGACGTGCCCATCAACGAAAAAGTGGCCAGCAGCATCGCCCACGAATTGGATCTCACTCAATTCAGAGTGGCCCTCGACCCGCTCGATGTGGCGGCCGGTCGGCAGCTTTTCGGCGACTTGGCCAAGGCCGGCATCAGCGTGGGCTGTTTGAACCTGTCGGAGAAAGAGGCTATGTTTGCCGTCTTCGATAAAGATGCCCAGCGCACCGAAGAAACTCTTAAAGCTGCCAAGTTCTCCTATCAGAAGAACGAAGATTGTGCGAAAGTCACCGTGGTAGGCAGCGCCATGGGCGGTCTGCCCGGCGTGATGGCCACCTTCGTGGCTGCCTTGGCCGAGAAAAATATCGCCATCCTGCAGACCATGGATTCGGATATCACCATCGCCGCCATCATCAAGCGGGAAAATGTGGTAGAAGCAGTCACCGCCCTGCACAGGGCTTTCAATCTGTAAAAAAGAGGAGGGGCTCTTATGAGAAAACCTTATTTCGGCCGTGTCGTCACCGCCATGGTGACGCCCTTCACCGAAAACGGCGTGGCCTACGACGTTGCCGCCGATTTTGCCGAGTGGCTGTTGGCCAACGGCAGCGATGCCCTTTTGGTAGAGGGCTCCACCGGCGAGCCTGCCACCATGTCTTTAGATGAAAAGCTCAAATTGCTCGAGAGCATCTGCCATCGCGTGGCCGGCAAAGCGCCCATCATCGTGGGCGCCGGCTCCAACTGCACCGCCGGCACCATCGACTTCATCAAGCAGATAAGCAAGTTCCCCATCGACGGCCTCCTCATCGTCGGGCCTTATTACAATAAGCCCACCCAAGAAGGCTATTATCGGCACTTTGCCGCCGTGGCCGCCTCCACCGAATTGCCCATCATCGTCTACAACGTGCCCGGCCGCACCGGCTCCAACATCGCTCCCGCCACAGTGGCTCGTTTGGCAAAAGATTTTCCCAACATCGTGGCCGTGAAAGAAGCTGCGGGCAGCGTGGCTCAAACTGCCGAGCTCTTCCGCCTCTGCCCCGAAGACTTCACCATTTATTCGGGAGACGACGGCCTGCTGCTGCCCTTCCTCGCGGTGGGCGCCGAAGGCATCGTTTCCGTGCTCAGCAACATCGGCGGCGGCATCTTGCAGCAGCTCATCGCCGCCTATAAAGAGGGCAGAGTAGCCGAGGCCGCCGAGATCAACAAGAAGATGGTGCCCTTGGCCAACTCTCTCTTTATCGAATCCAACCCCATCCCGGTGAAGGCCGCCGTCACCAAGGTGACCCCTTTCAACGCCGGCGAGCCCCGGCTCCCTCTCACGCCCATCTCTCCCGCCGCCGAAGCAAAGCTGGACGAAGCTCTGCGGGCCGCGGGGCTGCTTTAGATCATGAGCAAGTTAGTGGTGGCGGTGCAGTGCGACAAAGTTGTTCATCGCTGCAGCGGCTTCGCCTGCGCCCGGGCTTTTTATCAGCGCACGGGGAAATTCGCGGGCTATGATGAAGACGCCCGCTACATGTCGATGAGCTGCGGCGGCTGCTGCGGGGCCGACTTGGCAACTAAATTGGGCCACTTGAAACGGAAGCTGGCCGCTAATCCCGACTTCGGCAGCGCCGACGACGTGGTGGTGCATCTTTCCAGCTGCATCGTCAGCGAAAATTTTCATCACGGGCCCTGTCCCTTCAAAAATTATTTATTGAAGCTGATCGAGGGCAAGGGACTCAGTGCCGTCGAAGGCACTTATGTGTCGAAGAAGGCTCAGGCCAAAAGGGAGCAAGGTATTTACAAAGAGTTTTAAAACGCCTATAATTAAGGTGTCCGACGGGGTTCGGGCACCTTTTCCTTTTTGAAAAAAGCAGAGCCGGCGAGGCAAGGGAGGATGAAGATGACTGCGGCGAAAAAATTACTGAGAGTTTTGCTGGCCGCTGTTTTTTGTTTGGGGTGGGCTCTCACCTGTTTAGGCAAAGAGGCGGATCTTTTCGACAAATTTCCCCGGCCGGAGAAATGGACGGAGAACAATGCAAAAGGCGAGCAAGTGATCCTCGATGCCGGCGCCGTCGCCGCTTTCGCGCGGCAAGTGACGGAAGTTTCTCCTTCGGTGGCAGATCTTAAAGCTTATCCCGCCGCCGTAGACGGAGAAGCAGTGCGGGCCCTCGTGAGCGACTACAGCGTCCTCGCCGACGATCTCTATCGGGCCGGGCTCTTGGTCAGCGAAAATTACAAAAATATTTTGCGCAAGCTCACCAACGCCGGCAATGTGCCGGCCACGGTGAAAGTGCGCTATGCCCTGTGCGTGCGCAAGGCCAACCTGCGGGCCCTGCCCACCGGCGAAGGCCTTTTCTACGCACCGGGCGACGTAGACTTCGACGTGCTGCAGCAAACGGTGCTGGATCCCATGGAGCCGGTCATCGTCCTTCACGACAGCAGTACGTTGAATTTTTATTTCGTGCGGGCCGCCAACTATTGCGGCTGGCTCTCCCGTTTGGACCTGGCCTTCACAGACAGGAACACGTGGCTGCAATATGTCGAGCCGGAAAAATTTTTGGTGGTGACCGACCGAGAGCTTTTTTTGAAGACGGGGGCAGAGCAAGTGCGCTATCAGCAGGGAGCCAAGCTCCCCGTCAAAGAAGAAACGAACGGCGTTTATAAGCTGAACGCTCCCGTCAGAGGGAAGAACGGCCAGATCGCCTGGGAGCCGGTGCAGATCTTGAAGAGCAATCCCAAAGTCCATTTGGGTTATCTGCCCTACACGACCAACAACATCATCCGCGCCGCCTATAAGTGGTACGGCGCTCCTTACGGTTGGGGAGGGATGAAGAACAGCGTCGACTGCTCCAGTCTCATCTACAATGTTTACAGAACGGTGGGGATAAGATTGCCCCGAGATGCGGACCAGCAGGAGACCACCGCCGGCAGACACTACGAACTGGCGGCAGCGGCCGGCGAAGCGGCCCGTTTGGCCATCATCAATCGGCTGCAGCCGGGGAGTCCTCTCTTCATGAACGGCCACGCCGTCCTCTATTTGGGCTCTGTGGACGGCATCCCCTATTGCATCCACTCTTTGGGCTCTTGCTACGAAGGAGGCAAGCGGCTGCGGGTGATGCAGGTGGTAGTGAGCGATCTTTCTCTGGAGCGGGCCAACGGGTCCAGCTTCCTCAATGCATTGACCGGTGCGGTAGAATATAAGTGAGGTCAGGGATATGCTGAATAATTTGAATTTGAGCAACACGGAAAAAGAACGGGCCGCCTACGGCGAGGCCCGGGCTCTCGTTCTGCTTTTGTGCAAAGAATGCGAAGCGGCTCTCTCTAAGTTGGAACTGTCGGATGAAGTGCTGCAGGCAGTATCCGCATTATTGGCCGAAAGCGATGAGCCTTTCGAGATTGGCAAAGTGAGCGCCTGCAGCCTCCTTTGCGGATCGAAACTGCGGCACATCATCATCGCAGGCTGCGGCTCGGGAAGAGAATGCAAGCCCACAGCTTTTAAGCAGGCGGCAGGAGAGGCGGCTCGGGCTCTGGCAGCCAAAAAGTGCGAGAGAGCGGTGCTGGCTGCGCCCATCCTGCTCAATCCCAAACGCACGCCCTATCTGGAAGCCATAGCCGAGGGGCTGTACCTGGGAGCTTACAGCTTCACTCTTTATAAGAGCAAGGCAGAAGCTCCCGTCACCTGTGATGTAAAGATAGTATCTGCCTGCACGGCGGCGGACCTTGCTTTAAAGCGGGCCCTTGTCAAAGGGCAGGCCGTGAGCATGGTGCGCGACTTGGTGAACGAGCCGGGCAACAAGCTGGGGCCGGAAGAATTGGCGGACTTCGCCAAACAAGTGGCCGCAGAAAACGGCTTGAGCTGTGAGGTCTTAGATCGCGAAGCTTTGAAAGATCTGGGCTGCGGCGCCCTCTTGGCCGTGGGTCAGGGCAGCGTTCGGGAGCCTCGCCTCATCGCTTTGCGCTATAGGGGAGCGGGAGACGCTCCCTATACTGCCTTCGTTGGCAAAGGCATCACCTTCGACAGCGGCGGTCTTTCTTTGAAACCTGCCGCCAACATGGGCGAGATGAAGGACGATATGTCCGGCGCGGCGGCAGTGCTGGGAGCCGTGAAGGCAGCGGCCGAACTGCAGGTGCCTATCAACCTGCTGGCCGTCCTCTCCTGTGCCGAGAACATGCCGGGAGGAGGGGCCCAGCGGCCGGGAGACATCGTCACCGCCGCCGACGGTCAAACGATAGAAGTGGTGAACACCGACGCCGAAGGCAGACTGGTGCTGGCCGATGCTGTTTGGTATGCAGCCAAACAGGGGGCGGCCCGCATCGTGGACATCGCCACCCTGACGGGAGCGGTCATCACCGCTTTAGGCAAAGAGACCGGCGGCATCATCGCTTGCGACGACGGCTTGGCGGCCGCGATCAAAGAAGCGGGCCGTTTGGCCGGGGAGTTGTGGTGGCAGCTGCCTACGCCCCCCGATCTTCGCAAGGCCATCAAAGGGGAAGAGGCCGATCTTCTCAATTCCACCGGCAGCACCGTGGGAGGAGGCTGCATCACCGGCGGTCTCTTCATCGGCAGTTTCGTGCCCAAAGAGCTGCCGTGGGCCCATTTGGATATCGGAGGCACCGCCAGCCGGGCGAAAGCGGCCGGTTTCGTGAGCAAGGGAGGAACAGGCTTCGGCACCCTCACCCTCATCAAATTGACGGAAACTTTGGCGGCCGAGGGACAGCGGTAAAGACAGGATGCTGAGAGCATGGAAGTAGTGGCCTTCATAGGACCCAGCGGGACGGGGAAGTCGCACAGAGCGGTGAATGTGGCCTATGCCCACGGCTGCGATGCCATCATCGACGACGGTCTGTTGATCAGGGGCACCCACATTTTGGCCGGGGTCTCCGCCAAAAACGAAAACAATAAGATACAGGCGGTGAAGCGGGCCATCTTCACCGATCCGGAGCACACCCGCAACGTGCAGCTGGCCCTAGCCAAAAGCGACATCAAAAGATTGCTGGTCATCGCCACCTCCGACAACATGCTGGGGCGCATCTTGGAGCGGCTGGGCCTGCCCGAGCCCTGCGAGCGGGTCTATATCAACCAAGTGGTGAGCAAGGCCGAGATCAAAAAGGCCCGCTACGAGCGGCTCCATTACGGCAAGCACGTGGTGCCGGTGCCCAACGTGGAGTTGAAGCCCCACCTCACCGGTTATTTTGCCGATCTTCCCTACAATCTTTTCGCCGGCGACGGCGGACCGAAAGAAGGGGACAGGAGCATCGTCCGCCCGCCTTTCAGTTTTTTCGGTAAATTGTTGGTGGCCGACAGGGCGGTGGAAGACATCATCCGCATCATCGCCGACAAAGACGCCAATGTGCTGCGCCTGAAGAGCATCAGCGTGCGCCGGCGCAGCGGGTACGGCAGAGGCATCGTCATCGGCATCGATCTGGCGCTGGTTTACGGGGCGAAGATCTTCGCCGTCACCCGCGCTCTGCAGGAAAAGATCAAGCAGAGAGTGGAATATATGACCGCCATGAACGTGAACAATGTGAACATAACCGTCCGTGGCTTGGGCAAGCGGCCTCAGGCGGCGGGCAAATAAGAAAAAAGCAAAGGAGAGAGAACATGGTCTCGGATGCCTATCAAGTTCAGATCGCCCGCACTCTTTACAACAATGTCTATCGCTGCCGTCTGCTGGACAGCGTCGGCAACGTGAAAGGTTTTTTGCGGGTGCTGCCTTCCCTGCCTTTAGACAGGTCGCAGGTGCCCCAGGACGCCCCCAAGGCCGTGCCCTTCCTCTACGTGATCGTGGAGGACGCGGACATCAACAAAGATAATCTCATCGACTTCGAAGAGCGGACCGCCTATGCTTTGATGCTGCGCTTCGCCACGGAGACCGTGAACTTCGATCACTGCGAATTCTATTATCCGTCGCCGGCCTTCGTCTTCGACGACAAGAGGGCCGACGAGAACAATCCCTATTTGATGTAGAGAACGAAGGTCTCGGCCCTTAACTCTTTGGATTTTTTCTTCGCCTTTTTATGAAGGCTGCAAAAGCCGCGGCTATTTGCGAAAAAGCAAAGACAGCCGCAGAAAAAGCCGCCGGCGAAGAGGGGAGAGAGAGAAGAGGACGAGGGCAAAAAATTATCCTTATTTCGCAAGAAATACACAAAAATTTGCAGGATTTTTACAATTTATCTAGAAGAAAAAACGATATAGTAAGTCACAGGGCGCGGCGTTGTCCGAATGCCGGCCGTGAACTTAGCTAAAGAAATTGAGGAGGGGAAAGTTTATGAACAAACTCTTAGTTTCCGCATTGGGCTTGGCTGTGGCAGCCTCTGTAGTCGCAGGCTGCGGTGGCGGCGACAAAAAAGCTGAAGAGAAGAAACCTGCTGCTCAAAAATTCTTGAACATCGCTACCGGCGGCACTGCCGGCGCTTATTATCCCATCGGCGGCGCCGTTGCCGATATCTTGAACAAAAATATCCCCGGCGCCAACGCCTCTGCTCAGTCCACCGGCGCTGCCGTGGCCAACGTCAACTTGCTGAAAGAGGGCAAGGTAGAGATCGCTTTCCTGCAAAACGATATCGCCTACTATGCAGTTAACGGCACCGAGATGTTCAAAGACAAGAAAGTTCCCAACATCTACGGCTTGGCTACTCTCTATCCCGAGACCGTGCAGATCGTTACTTTGAAGAAGACCGGCATCAAATCCATCGCCGACTTCAAAGGCAAGAAGATCGCAGTAGGCGCTGCCGGCTCCGGCACCGAGTGCAATGCTCGTCAGATCATGGCTGCTTACGGCCTGAAATATGACGACATGAAAGTTCAGTATCTGTCCTTCGCAGAGGCAGCCAGCGCATTGAGAGACGGCAACGTCGACGCCGCTTTCGTTACCGCCGGCTTCCCGACCGCTGCCATTCAGGATATCGCCACTCAGAACGAAGTTTATCTGATCCCGGTGGATGCCGACAAGGCCGACGCCGTTATGAAACAATATCCGTTCTACACCAAAGTTGTCATCAAGAAAGGCACCTATGCCAAACAGGAAGCCGACTGCGACGCTTTGGCTATCCGCTGCATGCTGGGCGTTACCGACAAGATGGACGAGCAGACCGCCTATGACGTTACCAAGGCCCTCTTCACTCATCTGGATCGGCTGAAACAGTCCCATTCCGCCGCTGCCGTTGTCAGCAAAGAGAGCGCTATGGACGGCATGTCCGTTAAAGTTCATGCCGGCGCCGACAAGTTCTTCAAGGAAAAATAAGCCCATCGCTCCTACAGTAAAAATATACGACAGTTAGGAAGCTCAGGTTATGCCGTATGTTGAAGACCGGGATTCGGCTGATGCCGCTTCCCGGTCTTTTTTCACAAGATCGATCTTAATATGCTTGGCGGCTGCGGCCGCTGTCCTCATCATTCTTTCGTTCTACGCCCAAGGGCTGGTGGTCTCTCTCACGGGGGAGGACGGCAAGGCTCTGGCTTTTGCCACCGAGCCGGGGGACAGGTGGCACATCGGCTTCACTCATTCGGTAGAGAAGACGCCGTGGCTCGAATTCTACCGAGTGGACGGAGCGGGCAAGATGACCCTTACCCACACCATCTTCGAATCTTTAGGCTGGGGTTATCCTTATTCCGCCGCCGACGGGCCGGTGCGGCAGACGGGCGACGGCCGCTTTCTGCAGGTGCAGAACCGTCACTATAAAGCGGTGCGCCTTAGAGTGGCCAAGCAGGCCATGCAGCACATCTATCACGGCAAAGATGCTTACGACTTGGTGGGCATCTTCGGTCACGGCTCCGCCATCGATATCAAGGTGGAGCACCGCTGGCAATATTGGCAGCGGCAATATTTTGCATTGTGATTTGCAATTGAAAAGGGGAGGTTGATACCGGATGTCTGCTCAGGAAATTCCCAAGACTGAGATGACGGCAGAAGAGGTGTTGCAAAAATTCGATAAAGAGTCGAACAAAAGAGAGATGACAGGCCTATGGGATAAGATCATCGCCGCCATCTGCATCCTCTTTGCCTTATTCCAACTTTATACCGCAACTTTCGGCATTTTGGACGCCATGTTGCAGAGGGCTATCCATCTGGCCTTCGGCTTCTTGCTGATCTTTTTGCTCTATCCGGCCCGCAAGAGCTGGTCCCGCACAGCCATGCATCCTCTGGACGTGCTCTTTGCGATAGTCAGTGCCTGCTGCGCCATGTACATCGTGGTGTTCTACGACGAACTGGTGCTGAGGGCAGGGCTCAACACTCAGACCGACTTCATCATCGGCCTCATCGGTACGGTGATGATCTTCGAGGCTGCCCGCCGGGTAGTGGGCTGGCCCATGATCACCGTGGCCTTCGTCTTTTTGATCTACGCTTTCTTCGGCCCCTACGTGCCGGGCATCTTGGCCCATAGAGGCGTGGGCTTCCAAGAGATGTTCGATCATCTCTTCTATACTACCGAAGGCATCTTCGGCATGCCCATGGGCGTGTCGTCCACCTTCATCTATCTCTTCATCCTCTTCGGCGCCTACTTGGAGACCACCGGCCTGGGCCGTTTCTTCATCGATATCGCCAACGCCATCGCCGGTTGGGCCGCAGGCGGCCCCGCTAAGGTGGCCGTGCTCTCCTCCGGTCTCATGGGCACTGTCTCCGGTTCTTCCGTGGGCAACGTGGCAGGCACCGGTTCTTTCACCATCCCCATGATGAAAAAGCTGGGTTATCGGCCCGAATTCGCCGGCGCAGTAGAAGCAGCTGCTTCCACCGGCGGCCAATTGATGCCTCCCATCATGGGCGCCGCCGCCTTTTTGATGGCGGAATTCGTAGGCGTTCCTTACTTCGAAGTCGTTAAAGCGGCAGTCATCCCCGCTTTGCTCTATTACATCGGCGTATGGCTGGGCGTGCACTACGAAGCGAAAAAATACGGCTTGAAGGGCACACCGAGAGATCAACTGCCGAATTTTAAAGATCTCGTGATAGAGAAGGGCCACTTGGCCGTGCCCCTCATCGCCATCGTTTACCTGCTGGTGACCGGCTACACTCCCATGAGAGCAGCCCTCGCCGCCATTTTGCTCACGATAATTTGCTCTTGCTTAAGAGCTAACACCCGTATCTCTCCCAAGCAGATCGTGCAGGGCCTCATCGACGGTTCCAAAGGCGTGCTGGGCGTGCTGATCGCCTGCGCCACCGCCGGCATCATCATCGGTGTAGTGACCAAGACCGGTGTAGGCCTGAAAGTGGCCACCGCTCTCTTGGATCTTTCCGGCGGCCTGTTGTTGCCGGCCATGTTCTTCACCATGGTCACCTCTTTGATCTTGGGCATGGGCGTTCCCACCACCGCCAACTATGTCATCACTTCCACCATCGCAGCTCCCGCTTTGATCCAGCTGAAGGTGCCGGTGCTGGCAGCCCACATGTTCGCCTTCTACTTCGGCATCGTGGCCGACGTGACGCCGCCTGTGGCTTTGGCTGCTTTCGCCGGAGCGGGCATCGCCGGCGCTAACCCCATGAAGTGCGGTGTCATCGCCGCTAAACTGGCCATCGCCGCCTTCATTGTGCCCTACATCTTCGTGCTGGCGCCCGAGCTCTTGATGATCAACGCCACCACTTTGTCGATCTTATACGCAGGCGCGACCGCCATCGTGGGCATGTGGGGCGTGTCCATCGCCATGATCGGCTTCTGTCAAAATGTGCTGAACATTTTCCAGAGAGCCATTTTCATGGTAGGCGGCATCTGCATGATCATCCCCGGCTCCGTCACCGACTTGGTGGGCGTGGCCCTCTTGGTGCTGGGCTTCTTGTGGCAGCGCATGAATAAACGCAAAGGCGCCATCAGCCAAGACGAGTGAGCTAAAACAGACATCGCAAAATATCGACCGGACCTTTTCGGGCCTGCTGTCTCTTTAAGAGGCGGCAGGCCTTCGTTGATATCGAAATCGGGCATGATATCGATATCAAAGTTATTGCGCACTCAAAAATGCTCTCCGCTGCAGTTGAAAGCAGAAAAAGGTAGGCATCTTGAATACATACAATTTGCTCTTATTGATATAGTTTAAGCCGCGAAACTTTTCATCTTTACTCGGGGCTGTTTTGAAGATATAATAAGAGTGAGCTCAAGTTTTCTTTAGATCTCAACAGCGAAAGGAGCATAATTTTTATGAACTTGGCAAAAATTTCCGCCAACGGGCAGATTACGGTGCCGATAGAGATACGACGGTTGCTGGGCGTGAGAGCCGGCGATAAGATACTTTTCTTACAAAATCGGGATGGGGAAGTGGTGGTGAGCAATGCATCGGCTCAGGCCATCCGCCGGGCTCAGGCTGCTTTTTCCGGCGCTGCCGAGACCATCGGTGTTGGCGACGAGGCCGATGTACAAGTTCTGGTAGACGAAGTGCGCTACGGCAAGGGCTGAGCCATGAGGATATTGATCGATACGAACATCCTTTTTTCTGCATTGCTTTTTCCTAATTCAAAACCGGCACACGCCTTGCTACACGTTACTAATGAGCATGAGTTGATCTTATGCGACCGCAACATTGCCGAGATACGCGATATATTGAGACGAAAGGCACCTCGATATTTACCTGATGCAGAGGTATTGCTCGCGGAAATGGCTTATGAATTGATCCCTGCAGTAGAGCATGCGGAGAAACTAATACGTGATGCAAAAGATCAGCCTATCCTCAATGCAGCTATCGTACATCATGTTGATATCATCCTTACTGGGGATAAAGATTTTCTGAGTTTAAAAATGGAACGACCAAAGTGTATGACGGTAGCGCAGTTCTTACAACAAGAAGACATAGAGAAATAAAGAAACAGGGCCGAGGAGAGATCGCCGCTCCCCGGTCCTGTTGTTTTATGCACTGAGTTATATAAAAGAAAGAAGCTCGGCCGCGGGCCGAGCTCCGGAAAGTTTGCGACAAAAACAGCGAAAGAAAATTTTCAAAGGTATAGCTGCTCCCCGCAGTACGATCCTTGGGAGCGTCTCTCGAGCGAAAGATGTTGCTGCAAATTTCCATTTGAAAACCTCCCGAAAGTTTTTGTGGCATATTTTGAAAGCATATGATACAATACTCACTGCAGCAGTCATTCGTCTGTTGTGATATCATGCATGGAGAGGCACCATCCCTTGCCGGTGCCTCTCGTATTTTTTTGTTTCCGATTTTTAAAAAATGTGCTATAATGAAATCGCGGCGGTCTTTCGAATTCCCGCCGTGGTCCTTTTCATGGCAAAGGCACCCATCTCACCGTGGGTGCCTTTGTTTTATGCTCTGAGTTATAAAAAAGAAAGGAGCTCGGCCGCGGGCCGAGCTCTCGAAAGTTTGCGACAAAAATCGCATGAGAAAATTTTCAGCTGCCTATATAGCGGGATGCCCGAGACGCCCCGAGGCGTTTGATCTTCCCCTTTTTGACCAGCACTCCCAGCACGGCCTCCACAGTCGTGGGGCTGACATCGGGGAGCAGTGCGCACAGCTCTTTTTTAGAAAGCGGCGTGGGACTGTTGATGACGGCAGCCTCTATGCCGGCCGCTTTGGTGAGCCTTTTGCCGCCGAGCGCCGAGAAATGCTTGTCCAGATCTTTGTAGCACAAATAAAGCATGGACAAAAAATTTTCGAGGAAGGGGAAGTAACTGTTCTGCCCATCTTCCCACCCGAGAGAGGAGCGACGCAGGCTTTCGTAATAGTAGCCTTTATATTTGTCGATCTTTTCTTCGAAGGAGACGTATTTGCCTGCGTCGTAGCCGTTTTTAAGGAGAAGCAGAAAGGAGAGGAGCCGCGATATCCTGCCGTTCCCGTCGGAAAAAGGGTGGATGCAGAGAAGATCCAAAATAACACAGGGGATCAACAAAAGTTTATTGATATGG
>CANQBR010000007.1 GCA_947589605.1 uncultured Phascolarctobacterium sp.
GAGCAGCTCTTTTTCCCGACGCGCCCACGGCCCGGGGTCTCAAACATGTGCGGGAACTGACGGCCGCCGTAAAAGCGGGGCACAAGGCGGCGGTGCTCTTCGTCATCCAATTCGCCGGCGCCCGTTATTTCGTCCCCAACAAAAAAACGGACCCGGCCTTTGCCGCGGCCCTCGTCGAAGCGGCGGCCGCAGGGGTAGAGGTGCGGGCCGCAGAGTGCAGGGTGACGCCCGACAGTATGACCATAGAAAAAGAAGTAAAAGTGCGTTTATGACAGTTTGGGTAAGATAAGACAGCGAAAATAAAAAAGTTCGCTTCGATAAAGAGCGACGTAAAAAGTCCAACGATATAAAGATCTTTCGCAAAGGTCGATGAAAGAAGTCGGCTCAAAGAAAGAAGGCAGAAAAAAGAACGGGCCTCGGCGGCATGCCGGAGCCCGTTCGGTGTTTATTTGAAAAAATGTGCGCAACTTATTTGATGTACTGATCTTCCAATTTGGCCAGAGTGCCGTCCAACTCTTTTTCTTCCATGAAGAAGTTGACGAAATTCAAGAAGTCCTGCTCGCCCTGCTTCATCATGATGCCGAATTGATTTTTGGTGAAAGGAGCATCGATGAGAGGAGCGGCCAGCCGAGGATCGTCTTTCACATAGCGGCGGGCTTCCATGGTCTCGGTGATCATCACGTCGGCCTTGCCTTCAGCCACCAAGCCGGGGATCTCGGCGTTCTGCTCGTGAGAGAGATGGGTGCAGTCGGGCAGATTGCTGACGGCGAATTTCTCGTTGGTGCCGCCGGGGTTGGTCATCACCCTAACGCTCTTCTTGTTCAGGTCGGCTTCGCTCTTGAACTTTTTGGCGTCTTCCTTACGGCAGAGGATGGTCTTGCCGAAAACAAGATAGCCTTTGGACATGCTGAGGATCTTCTCCCGGGCGAAGGTGCGGGTGATGCCGCACATGGCGATGTCGAACTTGCCGGCGAGGGTGTCGTTCTGCAGCTCCCGCCAGGTGGTGGGAACGTAGACCACTTTAACGCCCAGAGCTTCGCCTAAAAGTTCGCACACGGCGGTGTCGAAGCCTTCGTAAGCGCCGGTCTCTTTGTTCAAATAGCTCATGGGTTTGTAGTCGCCGGTAGTGCCAACTTTCAGCACGCCGGCAGCTTGGATGTCTTCCAATTTGCCTGCTTCGGCAGAGGCTGCGAAAGAGCCGACGCCTAAAACGGCGGCGCTGAGCAGCGCGCCGGCTACGATGCTTTTCATTTTCATATTGACCATACTTCCCTTCTGCAAAAAATAAAGTTGCTTTCATTATACACTGTCGGACCGTTTTTGTATAGAAAAAAGGAAGCAGGGAAGGAAAGAGACTTTCCTTATCCGATCGCAGAGAGCAAGTCGAAAATTTCGGCTGAAGCAAAAATGCTGAACGGCACACATCAGTCCTTGTAAATTTCATAGACGTTCAATGTATCTATGTTCTGAGCTCGATCCCATTCGCAAAATCACGGCGATCTTGTTTCAAGTTATCCGTCGAACTTGAAATAAAGAGAAAAAGAATGAGGCTTATTTCAACTTGTCAAGCCAACTTGAAATAAGAGAGCGAAAAAACGCCGCTTATTTCAAGTTGACAGTTGAATTTGAAATAAGAAGAGAAAAAAACAAAACTTATTTCAAATTCCCTCACGACTTTTTAAAACGAGCGGCGCCGTTTTGCAGCGGCCTTCGCAAGCTGAGCGTTTTGCAAAAAATATTTGACATTGCCGCGGCCCCGTGTTAGAATGAAGCGGTAACAAAGCAGAAGCCCCGCTTCTCACCTTGCGGTCTAACTCGACAGGGTCGATACAGTTTTCGCTGCGGGTGGACTTTGTCTGTCCGCTTTTTACTTTGTTACGGAATGTTAGGGCCACGGGCCTGGAGGTGAATTGTTATAAGCAAAGAAAGCTTGCGTATCAACGAAAGCATTCGCGCACGGGAAGTCCGCGTCATTTCCGCCGACGGCCAGCAGTTGGGCATCATGTCCGGCTGGGACGCTCTGCAGATGGCTCAGGAAGCTCATTTGGATCTGGTGGAGATAGCGCCGACGGCCAAGCCCCCCGTGTGCCGGATCATGGACTTTGGCAAGTATCGCTACGAGCAGCAAAAGAGGGAGAAGGAAGCCCGCAAGAAGCAGAAGACCTTTGACCTGAAAGAAGTGAAGTTGCGGCCCGGCATCGAGGACCACGACTTCGAAGTGAAGTTTAAAAACGCTTTACGCTTTTTGCAGGACGGCGATAAGGTCAAAGTCACCATCATGTTCCGTGGGCGCGAGCTGTCTCATCCCGAACTGGGACAGGTGCTGCTGCAAAGAATGGCCGAGCAGCTCAAAGAGAATGCCATAGTAGAGAAGCAGCCGAAGCTGGAAGGCAGGAACATGACCATGATCCTGTTTCCCAAAAGCAGTAAATAAGGAAGGCCGGGGTTGCGGCCCCGCTCCCTGCAGGGGGAGAGAAAAGGAGGAACACTTATGCCTAAGATGAAGACCCGCAGAAGTGCGGCTAAAAGATTCAAAAAGACCGCTTCCGGTGAGTTCAAGCATTTCAAAAACTTCAAGAGCCATATTCTGGAGCACAAGTCTCCCAAACGGAAACGGAACCTGCGCAAGGCTGCTCTGGTAGCCAAGGCCGATCACGAGCACGTTAGGAAAATGCTGCCCTACGCATAAGCAGTCTGAGGAGGTAAGAAACAATGGCAAGGATCAAAGTGGGCGTTACCGCCCATCGTCGTCATAAACACATTTTGAAGCTGGCCAAGGGTTACAGAGGGGCCAAGAGCAAACAATTCAAGAAGGCCAACGAGACGGTGATGAAGGCTCTCTACTATGCCCGTCGGGACAGAAGAGCCAAGAAGAGAGAGTTCCGCCGTCTGTGGATCGCCCGTATCAACGCTGCCACCAGAGCCAACGGCCTCAGCTACAGCCGTTTCATCTGCGGCCTGACCAAAGCAGGCATCACTCTGAACCGCAAAGTGCTGGCCGACATGGCCATCTTCGATGCCGCAGCTTTCGGTAAATTGGTAGAAGCTGCCAAAGCTGCTCTCTAAAATTCTGCGGCGCTCAAAAAAATAACGGCAAAAAGAAAACGCAGTCGAACGTAAAAGTCCGGCTGCGTTTTCAGTTTGAAAAATTTTCGGGAAAAGGAAGCAAAGAGGGGCTCTCTTTTTTATTTGCCCGTCTTCAGCTCCGTCCAGTAGCGGTCGTACATGGGCAGGGCAGGGCCGATATCGGTGAGCCACTCGCCGGAAGCGATGGCCGCCGCACCCACTTTCAAAATGGGATCGTCGTTATATTCTTTGCTGTGATAGGGGACGGCCTTCTCGTTGGGATCGCTGTAGCCGATGTATTCGTAATTTTGGGCGCTGATCTTGGGATCGTAGAGGAAGTTGATGAATTTGTGGGCGAGCTCTTTATGCTTGGCGCCTTTGGGGATGGCCAAGGTGTCGGCCCAGATGGTGGTGCCTTCTTTGGGCACCAAGAAGGCCACGTCCTTGTTCTCTTTATAGACGAAGCTGGCGTCGCCGCTCCAGATGGTGCCGATCCACGCTTCCTCGGCGATGAATTTTTGCTTGATGGTGTCGGTGTCGAAGGCCAGCACGTGAGGCGCCAGCTGCTTCAGATCGTCCACCGCTTCTTTCACTGCGGCAGGGTCGGTGCTGTTGTTGGACCGGCCGTGTTTTTTCAAAGCCATGCCGATCACTTCTCTGTTGTCGTTGAGAAGGATGACCCGGCCCCGATATTCCGGCTTCCAAAGAGCGGACCAGTCGGTGGGCACTTCTTTCACATATTTTTTGTTATAAATGATGCCGGTGATGCCCCAAGCGTAGACCACGCTGTGCTTGCTTTCGGGATCGAAGGAAGGGCTGCGCAGATCGGCCACCAAATTTTGCGTGTTGGGCAGAGCTTTTTTATCCAACTCTTCCAAAAGGTCCAGCTTGCGCATGGTGGTCACCATGTAATCCGACGGCTGGATGACATCGTAGAGGGCGCCGCCGGCCTGGATCTTGGCCAAAAGCTCTTCGTTATTGGCGAAAACATCGTAATTGACTCGGCAATTATAAGTTTTCTCGAATTTTTCGATGACGGCGGGATCGAAGTTGTCCGCCCAACTGTACAGGTTCAGCACCTGAGGCTCGCCGCCGGAAGAAGACTGCTTGGAGTCGCCGCCGCCGCAGCCCGCCACTGCCAGCACCAGCAGGGCCGAGAGGAGAATGAAGAGTTTTTTCATGTGAACACCCCCTTGATCAAGTAGATTTATTCGTCTGCGGGGCTCGCTTTTTTGGGGGAGCCTTGCAGAAGATGGGCGAGGATGATGAGCAGCACGGTGGTGAGCATCATCAAAGTAGAGAGAGCATTGATCTCCGGCGAGATGCCCCGCTTCACCATGGCGTAGATGTAAAGCGGCAGGGTGGTGGAGTTGGGCCCGGCCACGAAGAAGCTGATGACGAAATCGTCTATAGAAAGAGTGAAGGCGATGAGGGCCCCGGCGATGATGCCGGGCATGGCCAAAGGCAGAGTGACATAACGGAAAGTTTGCAAAGGCGTGGCGTAAAGATCGGCCGCCGCCGCTTCCAACTCCGCCTCCATCCCTTCCAAGCGGCTGTTGACGGTGATGACTACGAAAGATACGCAGAAAGTGATGTGGGCCAAAATGAGAGAAACTTTGCCCAGAGGGATCGCCGTCTGACTGAAAAGCACCAAGAGCGAGAGGCCCATCACGATCTCGGGGATGAGGATGGGCAGATAGAGGAGCCCGTTGATGGCCGCTTTGAAACGATATTTGTAACGATTGAGAGCCATGGCCCCGGTGGTGCCCAGCACGGTGGAAATCACGGTGGAGATGCAGGCCACCGCGAGGCTGTTGGTCAAAGCTTCCAACACCCGCCGATTGTTGAAGAGAGAAGCGTACCAGTTGACGGTGAAGCCGCTCCACACTGCGTTGATGCGGCTCTCGTTGAAAGAATAAAGAGCCAAGATCATCAGCGGCAGGTAAAGAAAAGCGAGGATGGCCAGGGCATAGGCCAAAAGAGCGTGATTGCGCCAAGTTTTAGGCATCCTTCCCACCTCCTTTGCCGGCGGCCAGAGCTTTGTAATAAACGGTGATGAGCACCAAAGAAAGGATGGCCAAAACTATGGAGAGGGCACTGCCGAAGGGCCAGTTGCGGGCAGAGAGGAATTGATTTTGGATGAGGTTGCCCACGAGAGCGGCCTTCGCCCCGCCCATGATCTCCGGCACGATGAACATACCGAGAGAAGAAATGAACACCAAGATGGTCCCCTCGCTGATGCCGCTCAAAGTCAAAGGCAGCGTGATCTTGCGGAAGGCGGTGAAGGGAGTGGCGCCCAGATCGTAGGCCGCTTCCAAAAGCCGCCGATCCAATTGCTCCAAGCTGACGTAGATGGGCAGCACCATGAAGGGGAGCAGCGAATAGACCATGCCCACCATCACGGCAGTGTCGTTATAAAGAAGCTGCAGCGGCGCCGTGATGAAGCCCAGCTTTATGAGCAGCGTGTTGAGCACGCCCTGACTGCGCAGGATGATGACCCAGGCAAAAGAACGGATCAAAAAATTGATCCAGAAGGGGATCATCACCAAGATGAGGCCGGGTTGCTGCCATTTTTTAGGCAACTGAGCGATGTAATAGGCCAAAGGATAGCCCAAGATGATAGTGAACACCGTAGTCAGCACGGCCACCCACAAAGTGTCGGCGAAGATGCTGAGATAGAGGGGCTCGAAAAAACGCACGTAATTTTCCAAGGTCCAGTTGAAGATCACCTGACCGTAGGGAGTGCGGCCGGCAAAAGACACCACCACCACGATGAGAAGAGGGATGGCGAAGAAGATGCCCAGCCACAACAAAAGGGGTGCGATGAGAAATTTGCCGTTTTTCATTTGCTCAGCTTTACCTCGTCTTGGGGATACCACCAGATGCCTACTCTTTCGTCCATGCGCCACTTGCGGGCGTCGTCGAAATATTGATAGGCCACCACTTCCTGCTTGCTGCCGTCTAGGTCTACGAAAACTTTATCGATGGTACCGTAGAAGACCACGTCGGTGATGGTGCCGAAGAAATGAGGAGCAGGATGAGCGCCGTCGTCCCCTTCTTCCGGGCAGAGGTTGAGTTTTTCCGGCCGCAATAAAGTGGTGAGGCCGTCGCCCAGATCGAAGAAGTTGGTCTCGCCGATGAATTTGGCCACGAATTCGTTGCCGGGGCGATGATAGATCTCTCCCGGGCGGCCGTCCTGTTCGATGAGGCCCTTATTCATCACGATGATGCGGTCGCTCATGGTGAGAGCTTCTTCTCTGTCGTGAGTGACATAGACGAAGGTGATGCCCAAGTCGTACTGCAGATCCGCCAGCTCCAGCTGCAAATTTTTCCGCAGCTGATAATCCAAGGCACCCAAAGGTTCGTCCAACAGCACCACTTTGGGATTGTTCACCAAAGCTCGGGCGATGGCCACCCGCTGCTGCTGACCGCCGCTCATCTGTTTGGGATAGCGGTGCCGCAACTCCTGCAGGCGGGTCATGGCCAACACCTGCTCCACTCGTTTATCTTGTTCTTGCAAGTCTACTTTTTTCATCTTCAGACCGAAACGGATGTTCTCTTCCACCGTCATGTGGGGGAAGAGGGCATAGTGCTGAAAGACCATGTTCACATCTCTTTGATAGGGAGGCAGGTCGGTCACCTCTTTATCGGCCAGAAAAATTTTGCCGGAAGAGGGTGTCTCCAGACCGGCTATCATCCGCAAAAGGGTGGTCTTGCCGCAGCCGGAGGGGCCCAGCAGGGTGAGGAATTCACCTTCGTTAACTGTCAGGTCGGTAGGGGGGATGATGACCTGGTCACCGAATCGTTTAGAGATGCCTTCCAAACGGATCATAGCTTCCATTCCCGGACACATCCTTTCAAAGAAAGTTTATAGCTGAAAGCGAGAGGTCAAAGACGACGCGAACGTTCGCAGCTGTCGTTCTCTTTTGCGTAAGCTCTGCAAGAAGAGAGAACAGGCCCGAGGCGTCGGACTTCGATCGCTGCGGAGTCAGAATTTTCCCAATTTTATTATAGCAAAATTTGCCGAAAGTGCAACAGACGCAGGGGAAAATTTGCCTCGGCGCTCGAAGGGGGAGCTTGCGGGAAAAATCATCGGCGAAAACAGATGAACGTTGGCCGAAAAGAGAGGCAACTATCGACGCCTATCGAAATGAAAAAAGCAAAGAGCTTTTCGCTCTGCTTTCGCAAGTTTGGGCAAAACGAAAAAAGGAGAGGTCAACGGCTGCGTTCATGAGAATTTAGAGACGAAGGCAAAAGGATTTTGTTTTTTTGCGGCGAATAGAACAAAAAACAAACGGCTATGAAAAGCTCATAGGGTGTCTGCTCCGCCGACGGCGGAGAAAAAGCGAGACGTGTCTCGCAGGGAGTCTCTCCGGTTTCACGGGCTTCTGTGTCATAAGGATGCAGGAGCTTTTTTATTTTTTCTGAGAGGAGGGATAAAAACGAACAGCGGCGAGTTATTTTTTAAGGAAGCTGTATATTTTCTCTCGGGGGCTCTCTCTTGTTTATTCCTTTGCCGTTTCAAGTGGCCGCTGGATGCGGCTTACAGAGCGTGCGGCCCGCTTAAAAAGGAAGAAGCAAAGATGACGGTCCTGCTCTCGGGGCTTTGGTGGGTCATCAGCTATATCTCAGAGCCTGAAAAATTCCTCTTTGACGCCAAAATGGGCGGCACTTTGCTCATCATCGCAGCAGCTGTCGACAGACGCAGCTATCTTCTCCCCGATAAATTGAATGTGAGTCTCGCTCTGCTCAGTTTACTGGGAGCTTTAGGGCGGGGAGAAGCGAAAGAAGCAGTGCTGGGGGCGGCAACTGCCGTTCTCATCTTCGGCATTCTTTATTGCATCACCGACGGCTTGGGTCTGGGTGATGTGAAATTGGCGGCGGCCGGCGGTCTCTTTGTAGGTTCGTGGCAGGCCGGACTTGCGGCGGTCATAATAGCTCTCTTAGGCGGAGGGGCACGGGCATTCTTCTTGCTTTTGAGCGGGCGCTGTAAGAGAAACGGCCGTTTGGCCTTCGGTCCCTATTTGGCGGCCGGTCTTTTGACGGCCAAGACGGCGGGGCAGTGGCTGTGGTCTTTTTATCTCGGCCTTTTGGGGTGGGGTTGAAACAGCAAAGGCGAGGCCCGAAGCGGCGGCCTCATTGCGAAAGCTCGGAGGAGGTGGCTGACACGATGAAAATTTTTGAGGAAGAACTAAAGATCTCGGCATCTTTCAAAAACAGTTGGGCAGAAGGAGCGAAAGAGAGGTGGCGAGCCCGGCAGCGGCGCAGGCACGGTTATTATCTGTTGCATTTTACGGAAAAAGAGACAGAAGCGCGGCTCTATGAAAAGGGCAGGCTGACGAAAAAAACAACGGGCCCGAGGATCGTCATCGGTGCAGAAGAAAAGGAGGTAGCTGTTGCTGCTCTGCAAAACTTGCTGTTGACCTTAGATCCCGAGCTGACGGTGAGACCTTTGCTGCTGCTTTTGGATGACGGCAGTATCGAGACAAGAGAAGTGGTGCTGCCGCCCGGCAGCAAGAGAGACTGGGTGCAGGCCATACAGTGGGAACTGACAGACCCGGGGCGCAGGGGCGGGCCCCTTCTTTGGCAGGGGCTGGTCTTGCAGTCCGCAGCTCTTTCTGAGAACGAGCGGGAAGAAGCTGCCAAAGGTGTCACCGTGGCTGTCCTCGCCGCTCCTGAAGAAACGGCGGAATGTTGGCTCGAGCTGGCCCGAGCCTTGGGCCTGCCCTTAGAGGCGGTGAGCAGTGAAAGATTTTTCTCGGAAGAAGAAGCGAGAGCAAAATTAAATCTGTTGCCTTGCGCAAGATATGGCATCGATGAAGAAGCAAATCGTTGGCAGCGGGCGGTGCCTCGGCTGTTGGCGGCGGAAGCGGTGCTGATAGTTTTTATAACGGCGGGAGCCTTCGCCTCTAAGTTTTGGGCTCAGACGGAACTGGCGGAAGCTCAAAGAGCGCAGGAAGCATGGGGCACATGGGTGATAGAGCGGCGTCGTTACACAGCTATAGAAGAAAAATTAAAAATTTTGCAAAAAGAAGCCGAAGAAACGGTAGCAGGGCAACGGCCGTTGCATCCTCTCTTGGCGGCGCTGCAAGAAGCGGCGGGACCGCAGCTCTATTTGGAAGAAGCAGAGCAGCGGCGAGGTGAGACCGTCATCGTCGGCAGGGCAGCGCAGCTGGCGGCGGTGCAAACTTTTTGCAGCCGACTGCAGGAGCGAGTCGGCTGCGGCGAGGCCCGTATTTCGGAAACGAGAGAAGATAGCGAAACACCGGGGCGGCCGTGGCTGAGTTTTAAAGTGTTGCTCTCTGCCGAAAAAGAGGGAAGGTGAAAAAGATGGGGCAAAAGCTCAAACCAATCTTGCTGAATTTGAGCCTGTGCGCAGGGGCACTCATCGGGGCAGGGCTCTGTCTTTATCTGTGGCTGCCTCTTTGGGAAGAGGGGCAGCACTTGAGACAGCAGGCAGTCATCACGCAAAAAGAGACAGAAGCCGTCCGCCGCTTCGCCGCTTCTTACGATCATTCGAAAGAAGCTTATGCCGAAGCTCTGGCCACGCTGCAAGAAAAACTGCGGGCAGAGGAGGCCTCACTGCCACCTCGGGATAAGGTCGCACGGGAAAACATTTTGACAAAAGTGCAAGAGATATCGGAGAGGGCTGGGGCCAAATTGGAAGGCGCCAAATGGGGCAATGTGCGCAAAGCGGCGAAGGGCAGGGCCGCTCTGCCACTGGAGCTGTACATCCAGGGAGAGTACGGCGCTCTCTTGAACACCGTCGCAGCCTTGGAAACGGGAGAAGGAGGGCTGAGCCTCGCCCGCTTCGACACTTTGCGGCTGAGCAAAGGACAGAGAGGGCTGGAAGCAAAGGGCACGTTGCTTTTCTTCGTGCGGGAAAAGAAAAAAGGTTCTGCTTCTGTTGCGGACACTTGAATGTCTGATACCGTGATGCTATATCGTGACTGGAGAACGAGGGCAAATAGGAAAGGAAAAAGTTTATAGGCCGCCTTTATATTTGTTTGGACACATGGCAAACTGGAAATTAGCAAAGAAAATTACAAAGAAGGGTTGAAGGTACAATTCTTGTGAGGATTACGATGCTATACAACAAAATATAATTGAATACAGTAAGAAGTTTATCTGCCGAATTTTATATGTCGATATTAGGAGTTTTTAAAATGGTCTGCAGGCAATGGAAGACTCTCTTAGGGATGCGCCGAGAGATGGCTCCTATAGCTCAACTATGATATCAGGGTTTGACTAGCTTTCAGCATAGCAAAGCGACTTTTTTTATTTTAACTTTTTCAATCTCACAACATCGATCCGCTCAGTCGGCGGCGTTGTAAAGACAATCTTTTTCTTGCAATATACAGCGTTTTATTTTACAATTACAGTATATACTACTTCTGTTCCGGGAGGGAATAACATGGCAACGAGCATTCGTGACGAAGCTATCAAATTGCATTTGGATAATAACGGCAAACTGGCCACCAAACTGAAAGTGCCTCTGGAAAACGGCAGGCACTTGGCGCTGGCCTACACTCCGGGCGTAGCCGAGCCCTGCAAAGAGATCAAAGCCAACGAAGACCTGTCCTTCGAGCTGACCCTGCGGGGCAACAGCGTGGCCATCATCACCGACGGCACCCGCGTGCTGGGCCTGGGCCCCATCGGCGCCGCCGCCGCCATGCCGGTGATGGAAGGCAAGGCCTGCCTCTTCAAACGTTTCGCCGATATCGACGCTGTGCCCGTGTGCTTGGACACCGCCGACCCCGAAGAATTCATCCGCACGGTGAAAATTTTGGAGAAAAATTACGCCGGCATCAATTTGGAGGACATCTCTTCTCCTAAATGCTACGACATCGAAGACCGCTGCAAAAATATCTGCACCATCCCCGTCTTCCACGACGATCAGCACGGCACCGCCATCGCCTGTCTCAGCGCCGTGTTGGGTGGCCTGCGCTTCGTGAAAAAAGACATCAAGACCGCTAAATTCGTGGTGAACGGTTGCGGCGCCGCCGGCAGCGCCATCGGCCGCCTGTTGGTGACCTTGGGAGCCGAGAACGTGATCATGGTGGAGCGTTTCGGTGCCATTTACGCCGGCATGCCCGAAAAATTGGACCGCATCCAAACTGAGCTGTCTTTGAAGACCAACAAAGAAAAGAGAAAGGGCAACTTGGCCGAGATCGCCAAGGGCGCCGATGTGTTGATCGGCGTGTCGGGCCCCGGCCTCTTCACCGCCGACATCATCAAAGGCATGGCGGAAAAACCCATCGTCTTCGGCTTGGCCAACCCTGTGCCCGAAACAAGTTACGAAGCAGGCATGGCAGCAGGGGCCGCCGTGGTGGGCACCGGCCGCAGCGATGCGCCTAACCAAGTGAACAACGTCACCGTCTTCCCCGGTATTTTCCGCGGCGCTTTGGACGTGAGAGCCACCGAGATCAACGACGCCATGAAGGTGGCCGCCGTTTATGCCATCGCCGATCTCATCGACGAAAAAGATCTGCGGTCCGACTACGTGGTGCCCGATGCTTTTGATCCCAGAGTGGCCCCGGCTGTGGCCGCTGCCGTGGCCAAGGCTGCCATGGATACCGGCGTGGCTCGGGTGAAAGTGGATCCCGAAGAAGTGAGGGCCAACACCGCCAAGAGAGTGGCCGCCAATTTGGAGGCTTAAGGCAGCGACGTCAAAATAAGAGGAGGAAAAAAGATGCGCGATATAGACGTGGCTTCGGTAAGAGATACCGTAGCCGAATTGTGCATGGAGGCCTGCTACTATCTGCCTTCGGCAGTGCTGAACAAATTGCAGGCCGCTGCAAGCACGGAAGAATCGCCTTTGGGGAAAGAAATTTTGGGCACTTTGATCGAGAACGCTCAATTGGCCAAAAAGAAAGCGGTGCCCATCTGTCAGGACACCGGGCTCACCGTGGTCTTCATCGAGATCGGTCAGGAAGTGCATTTTACAGGCGGCGATCTTTACAGTGCCATCCACGCCGGCGTGGCCAAAGGCTACACCGAAGGTTATTTGAGAAAATCTTCCGTCACCGACCCGGTCTTTGTGCGTAAAAACACCGGAGACAACACACCGGCCATCATCCACGCTTCCATCGTGCCCGGCGATAAAGTGCACATGATAGTGTGCCCCAAGGGCTGCGGCAGCGAGAACATGGGTGCTTTGAAGATGCTGAAACCGGCAGACGGTGTGGAAGGCATCATCAAGTTCGTGGTGGACACGGTGAGGAGCGCCGGCCCCAACCCCTGCCCGCCCATCACCGTAGGCGTGGGCATCGGCGGCAACATGGAAAAGGCGGCCCTTTTGGCCAAATATTCTCTCACTCGTCAGGCGGGAGAACACAACCCCGATCCTCAATATGCGGCCTTAGAAGAAAAATTGCTGGAGCTGGTGAACGCCACCGGTGTGGGACCTTCGGGTTTAGGCGGCCGCACCACGGCTTTGGCTGTGAACGTAGAATATACGGCCACCCACATCGGCGGTCTGCCGGTAGCCGTCAACTTAAATTGCCACGCAGCCCGCAGGGCCGAGGCCGTGCTGTAAGGAGGGGTGAGCATGAGCGAGCAAGCTGTTATCAAATATATCCAGGCTCCTCTTTCTGCCGAGACGATAAAAGATCTGCGGGCAGGAGATGTGGTGCGGATCTCGGGCTACATCTACACCGCCAGAGACGCAGCTCATAAACGGCTCTATGAAGCATTGGGCAGAGGAGAGCAGCTGCCTTTGGATTTAAAAGACAACATCATCTATTACGTAGGGCCCACTCCCGCCAAACCGGGCGAGATCGTGGGCTCGGCCGGCCCCACCACCAGCGGCCGCATGGATAAATACACACCCACTATGCTGGAGCAGGGGCTGAAGGGCATGATCGGCAAGGGCCTGCGCAGTCAAGAAGTGATCGATGCCTGTGTGAAGCACGGGGCCGTTTACTTCGTGGCCATCGGCGGGGCCGCTGCCGTCATCGCTCAATCTATCGTAGAAGAGAAGATGATCGCCTACGAAGACTTGGGCCCTGAGGCCATCCGCCGCTATAAAGTGAAAGATTTCCCGGCCATCGTCTGCATCGACAGCCAAGGGAACGATTTCTACAAGGTGGGCATCGCCCGCTACAGCCGCGAATAAAAATATTTCAAAAAAAGAAGAGACGAGCGGCTCTCCTAAAGGCAGGCTCGGCAGTTCTTCGAGAAGGAGGAAAAATGAAAAAGTTAGCGCTCATTATTTTAGCTATCTGCAGCGCAGTGCTGCTGGTGGCCGGTTGCGGCGGCGAGAAGAAGCCGGCAGCCAAACCTGTGTTGAAAGTGGGGGCCACGGCCGTGCCCCACGCCGAGATCTTACAAGTGGTGAAGCCTATGCTGGCCAAAGAGGGAGTGGAGCTGCAGATCATCGAGTTCAGCGACTACGTGAAGCCCAACCTTTCTCTCAACGATAAGGAACTGGATGCCAACTACTTCCAGCATCTGCCCTATTTGGAATCTTTCACCGGCGAACACAAACTGGCCTTGGTGAGCGCAGGCGGCATCCACATCGAGCCCATGGGCGTATATTCCGCCAAGCTGAAAGATATCAAAGCAGTGCCCGAGGGCGGCAAGGTGTGCATCCCCAACGATCCTTCCAACGGCGGCAGAGCCTTGGCCATTTTAGAAAAGGCCGGCCTGTTGAAATTGAAAGAAGGCGTGGGCGTGAAGGCCGTAGTGGGCGATGTGGTGGAGAACCCCAAAAAGTTGCAGCTCATCGAGATCGAGGCTGCGTTGATGCCCCGCTCTCTGCAAGACACCGACCTGGCAGTGATCAATTCCAATTTCGCCATGGAAGCCAAATTGAACCCCGTGAAGGATTCTCTCTTCATGGAAGCAAAGGATTCTCCCTACGCCAACATCGTGGCCGTGAGAAAGGGCGACGAAAAACGGCCGGAGATCCAAAAATTGATGACGGCTCTGCGTTCCCCCGAAGTGAAAAAGTTCATCGAAGAAAAATATAAGGGGGCCGTGGTGCCTGCCTTCTGATAAAGAAGTCCTGCAAACGATCGACAGGCCTCGGCTGTTTTTCGGCCGAGGCCTTGTTTATAAGAGAGAGAAGGCAGAGCCTTCCTTCCCTTACTCATGATATCAAGGAAGATAAGTCGGGCCTCAAGAGCGAGGCCAAAGGAGACCGGCCCATGGCAGAAAGCTTTGCCGCTATCTATATCCACATACCTTTTTGTGAGCGCAAGTGCCTCTATTGCGACTTCGTTTCTTACGCCGGCTGCGGCCCCGCCTTAAAGCGGTCTTATGTAAAAGCTCTCTGTAAAGAGATCGAACTGGCCGCCCGAGCTGAAGATGCCTTTGCTCTGCCCGTTAAAGAAGGGGCCACCATCTATTTAGGCGGCGGCACGCCCAGCGTTTTAGATACAGAAGATATAAAGACGATCGTCGAAACTCTTAAAAACGCAGGCTTGTGGCGCGAACCTCGGGAAGCGACGGCGGAAGTGAACCCGGGAACCGTGGATGAAAGGAAACTCGGCGAGTTGCGCCGCATGGGTCTCGATCGCCTCAGCGTGGGAGCGCAGAGCCTGCAGGACGAAGAACTGCGGGCCTTGGGGAGGACCCACAGCGCCGCGGAAGCTCTTGAGACCTTAAAGGCTGCCCAAAAAGCGGGTTTTGAGCGCATCAGCGCCGATGTGATGTACGGCATCCCTTTGCAAAACAGATCATCATTGGAAAAAACGCTGGAAAATTTAGCCGATACGGGAGCGACCCACCTTTCCGTCTACGGCCTCACTTTGGAAGAAGGCACGCCTTTGGCGCAGCTGGCAGCTGCCAAAAAGGCGGCTCTGCCTGAAGAAGAAGAGACGGAAGAAATGTACTTTTTGGTGCAAAACTTCATGAAAGCAGCCGGTTTCAGCCGCTACGAGATCTCCAATTACGCCCGGCCGGGGCAGGAGTCTTTGCACAATCAGATCTATTGGCGCTATCGGCCCTACTTGGGCCTGGGGGCGGGGGCCTGCGGCTTCAACGGCAGCTGCCGCCGCACCGGCACCGCAGATCTGTCTTCTTATATAAATATGTTGAAAGACGCGGCGGCTCTGCCTCATGCTCTTCACACTTACGAAGGATTGAGCGTGCCCGTGCAAACGGAAGAATTTTTGATGCTGGGGCTGCGGCAGACGGCAGGCGTCGATCTAAAAGAGGCCGAAGAGCGCTTCGGGAAAAATATCGAGAAGGACTACGCTGCCGTCATCGCCCGCTTCGTTAAGGAAGGGCTGCTCACTTACAGAGGGGAGCAGAGAAGGCTGGCTTTGACGGAAAAAGGCATGGCCGTGGGCAACCGAGTCTTTGCGGCCTTCATGCTTTAGAAAAGATCGTGCGGCAAAAAGAGCCGGCCCGGACCGAAAATATAAAAAGAAAAGCTCTCGTCTGTGATGCTCGAGGTCGAGAGCAAAATAAAAAAGGCGAAGGGAAAGATCACGGCCTGAAAGATCGGCGCCGCGATCAAAAAGAAAGAACAGAAAGGAAAGCTCTCGCTCTTGAAGATATGGACCTATCTCAAAAGCAGTGAGGAGAAAAATTCTCGGCCCAAAAGATAAACGATCGCAAAACAAAAAAGACGAAGAGAAAAAGCAGCGGCTGCGAAGGCCGCTGCTCTTTTCAAAAAACGAAGGCTCTTGACCCTTGCGGCGAAGAGCCTTCAAAAATTTTTAAAAAGCTGTTGACAAGCAACTTCAGCGGTGCTATTCTTATAACAGAGTGTTAGCACTCACGCTGAATGAGTGCTAACAACAGAGAAGGTGCAAGATCCCATGATGAATCCTCGGCAAAGAAAAATTTTACAACTGATCATCGAAGACTATATCTCCACCGCCGAGCCCGTGGCTTCTCGGACCATCGCCCGCCGGCACGATCTGGGCATCAGCCCCGCCACCATCCGCAACGAGATGAGCGACTTGGAGCTGTTGGGTTATTTGGAGCAGCCTCACACTTCTGCGGGGCGAGTGCCTTCCAGCCGCGCCTATCGCTATTATGTTGATTCCATGATGGAGCCAGGCACCGTCACCGCCGCCGACAGAGCTTTGATCAACGGTTGGTATAAAGAGAGACGGCGCAATTTGGATGAGATCTTCCAAAGCACCGCCAAACTTCTTTCCCGCATGACGCAAAACGTGTCGTTGGTGCTGGCAGACAAGCAGGGGAGCGCAAGTTTTCTCTATCTGCGTTTTCTGCCTCTCGATCGCGAGCACGCCATCCTCTGCATCGTAGCAGACGACGGCAGCGTAGACAATTGCATGGTGGACATCCCCTTGGGGATGAGGCCGGCCGAATTGGACTATTTGGCGGGAAAGGTGAGCCGTCTTTTAGAAGGGAAGCCTCTCAATCAGATCGGCGACGAGCTCTTGCAAGAAGTCCACGAATGCATCATCGAAGACGAAATGCTCTTCGCCAACGTGGTGCAGGCATTGCGCCGCATGGGCGGCCGCAGCCGCGAGCAAAAAGTTTTTTTGGGAGGCGCCAAGCAGCTGCTCAACAAACCCGAGTTTCGGGACGTGGATAGAGTGAAAGAGTTGCTGGGCCTTTTGGAAGAAGAAAAAGTGGTGCGGGATCTTTTGCAGATCGACGAAGGCAGCGACAGCGGCCTGAAGGTGACCATCGGCACAGAGAACAAGCTGAGCGGCATCCAAGACTGCAGCATGGTGCAGGCCACTTACAGAGTGAACGGCCGTATCGTGGGGACCATGGCAGTGCTGGGGCCCACCCGCATGGAATACGGCAAAGTCATCTCGGTGATGGATTACCTGCATCGCTATTTGAAAACTCTTTTTGCAACGGCCCGCTAGGGAAAGCATAGAGAAGAGACCGAAGGAGGAAGACTATGGAAGAAAGGGAAGTAAGGCAGGGCGATAGCCCCGAGCGTGAAGAAGCCGAGGCTCAGACTGCCGGCGCCGCCGAAGAAGCTGCCGCCGAAAAGACCGAAGCCGCCGGCGAAGAGAACGAGGCAACAGAGCAAGAACAGCCTCAAGAAGAGGCGCCCGCCGAGCCCGACCCCAAAGATGCGGAGCTGGCGGCCCTCAACAATAGGCTGCTGCGCCTGCAGGCCGACTTCGACAACTATCGCCGCCGCACCAAAGCGGAGAGCGAAGAGCTGGGCAACTTCGTCACAGCTCAGGTAGTGGCCAAATTCTTAAAAGTGCTGGACAATTTCGAACGGGCCGAGGCCAACGCCTCCGCTGCGCCTGAAAGCCTTCTTAAAGGGCTGAACCAGATCAAACGTCAGTTCGAGACGGCGCTGAAAGAACTGGGAGTCAGCGAGATAGCGGCCCTGGGCGAAAAATTCGATCCCAACATCCACGAAGCGGTGCTGCGAGGGCAGGACCCCAACGTGGCTGATGAGACTATAGACTTGGTCCTGGAAAAAGGGTACAGGCTGGGCAACAAGGTGATACGCCACAGCAAAGTGCGGGTCATCACCAACGAGTAAGATCATCACACCCAAAATAAAGATAACAGCGTGCAACGCAGGAGGTAAGAAAAATGTCTAAAGTAATAGGTATCGATTTAGGGACCACCAATTCCGTAGTAGCAGTTATGGAGGGCGGCGAGCCTACCGTCATCACCAATCAGGAAGGCTCTCGCCTCACTCCTTCCGTAGTGGGCTTCTCCAAGACCGGCGAGAGGATGGTAGGCCAATTGGCCAAACGTCAGGCCGTATCCAACCCCGACCGCACCATCAGCTCCATCAAACGGCACATGGGTGAAGCGGGCTACAGAGAAAATGTAGACGGCAAGGCCTACACCCCGGAAGAGATCTCCGCCATGATCCTGCAAAAACTGAAGGGCGATGCGGAAAATTATCTGGGCGAAAAAGTAACGGACGCAGTCATCACCGTGCCCGCCTACTTCTCCGACAGCCAGCGGCAGGCCACTAAAGACGCAGGCAAGATCGCCGGCCTCAACGTGCTGCGTATCGTCAACGAGCCTACTGCCGCAGCCTTCGCTTACGGCATCGACAAGGGCGAAGATCAGATCGTGATGGTGTACGATCTGGGCGGCGGCACCTTCGATGTGTCCATTTTGGACATGGGCGATGGCGTTTATGAAGTAAAGGCCACCAACGGCGACACCCATTTGGGCGGCGACGATTTCGACAAAAAGATCATGGATTGGATGATCGCCGAATTCAAAAAAGCCGAGGGCATCGACCTGAGCAAGGACAGGATGGCTATGCAGCGGATCAGAGAAGCTGCCGAAAAAGCCAAGATCGAATTGTCCGGCGTGCTGAGCACCAACATCAACCTGCCCTTCATCACCGCCGGTGCCGACGGCCCCAAACATTTGGATATGGATCTCACCAGGGCCAAGTTCGATGAAATGACCGCCGATCTGGTGGAGCGCACCATGGGCCCCACCCGTCGGGCCATGGCCGACGCAGGCCTCAGCGCCAAAGATATCAAGAAAGTGCTGTTGGTGGGCGGCTCCAGCCGTATCCCCGCCGTGCAAAAAGCCATCAAAGACTTTTTGGGCAAGGAGCCCGATCGGGGCATCAACCCGGACGAGTGTGTAGCCGTAGGCGCCGCCATTCAGGCAGGCATCTTGGCCGGTGAAGTTAAAGATGTTTTGCTTTTGGATGTAACTCCTCTGTCCCTGGGCATCGAGACTTTGGGCGGCGTGTTCACCAAGATCATCGACCGCAACACCACCATCCCCGTATCCAAGAAGCAGGTGTTCTCCACCGCCGCCGACAATCAGCCCTCTGTTGACATCCATGTTCTGCAGGGTGAGCGTGAGATGGCCGCCGACAACAAAACTCTGGGCCGCTTCGAATTGGGCGGCATCCCTCTGGCTCCCAGAGGCGTGCCTAAGATCGAAGTAGCCTTCGACATCGACGCCAACGGCATCGTCAACGTCAGCGCCAAAGATCTGGGCACCGGCAAAGAGCAGAAGATCACCATCACTTCTTCCAGCACTTTGAGCAAGGACGAAGTGGAGAGATTGGTGAAAGAGGCCGAGGCCAACGCCGCCGCCGACAAAGAGCGCAAAGAAGGGGTAGAGGCCCGCAATCAGGCCGAAAACCTCTGCTATCAGGCGGAAAAGACCGTGAAAGACATGGAAGGCAAGGGCCACGACGAGCTGATCGCCAAAGTGAAGGGCGCAGTCGACACTTTGAAGGAAAGCCTGAAGGGCAACGACATCGAAAAGATCAAGAAAGATACCGAAGCCCTCACCAAACCTCTCTATGAATTGAGCGCCGAACTCTACAAGGCTACCGAAGAGGCCAAGAAGGCCGAGGCAGCCGGCGGCGAGCAGGGCGGCAAAAAGGCCGACGACGATGTTGTCGATGCGGAAGTAGTCGACGATAAAAAGTAAAATAAAGCAGGCGGTGTGAGCTTTGGCTAAAAGAGATTACTACGAAGTCCTGGGGGTGAGCAGAACTGCCACCCAGGCCGAATTGAAAAAGGCTTTTTACAAGCTGGCCAAGCAGTATCATCCCGATACTCACCCCGGCGACAAAGAGGCCGAAGCTAAATTCAAAGAAGCCAACGAGGCCTATCAGGTGCTCTCCGATGACGAGAAGCGGGCCCAGTACGATCAGCTGGGACCGGAAGCTTTCGAGCAGGCCACCCAGGGAGGCGGCGGACCTCAGGGCAATCCTTTCGGCGGTTTCGGCGGCGCCGGCATGGAAGACATCTTCGATATGTTTTTCGGCGGCCAGGGCCGCAGCCGGGGCAGCGGGGCCGCCGGCCCTCAGCGGGGCGGCGATCTGCGCTTCGATCTTGAGATATCCTTCGAAGAAGCTGCCTTCGGCGTGGAGAAGGAGATCAACATTTACAGAGAAGAGATTTGCGACCATTGCCACGGCAGCGGAGCAGAGCCCGGCTCTAAAGTGGAGACCTGCAGCGAGTGCCACGGCAGCGGCAGCGTGCGCTACACGCAAAACACCATGTTCGGTCAAATGGTGAGCGAACGGGTGTGCCCCAAGTGCGGCGGCGAAGGCCGCATCGTCAGCCAGCCTTGCAAAGAGTGCCGAGGCAAAGGCACCGCCAAGAAGAGCAAACGGCTGAAGGTGAAGATACCGGCAGGCGTGGACAACGGCTCCCGCTTAAGGGTGGCCGGCGACGGCGAGGCAGGCAGGAAGGGCGGACCCAGCGGCGATCTTTACGTTTATCTCTTCGTGCGGCCTCACAAATTTTTCGAAAGAGACGGCACCACGGTCCTGTGCGAAGTGCCAATCAACATCGTGCAGGCCAGCCTGGGAGCGGAGATCAAAGTGCCCACTTTGGACGGGCAGGTGACTATGAAAGTGCCCGAGGGCACGCAGCCCGGCAAGGTGTTGCGTTTAAAGGGCAAGGGCATACCCAGCCTGCGCACCAAAAAGCGGGGCGATCAGCTGGTGACCATCAAAGTGGTAGTGCCCACCCATTTGAACCAACGGCAGAAGGAAGCTCTGCAGGCTTTCGAAAAAACGGCCGGAGACGACATCAACCCCGAACAAAAAAGTTTCCTCAACAAAGTGAAAGACTTTTTCAAATGAAAAAGCAAAGGCAGAGCCCCGGCGTGCAAACGCCGGGGCTTTTTGCGATCGGTGCCACAGTTGATGCTACTGCCATAACTGCCTCAAGCACTATATTTACCGCAACTTGCATGTTTATCGCAACCGCTGTGACTGTATTTCGGAGCTGCCCCGGCAGCTTTTTTATTTGTCGCATGGCAGGCGACCGCAGGAAAGGCGGAAGGCCGTATAATGTAAATACGAAGAAAAAGAGAACTGCATCAATGAGACGGGGGAGAGACAGCACATAGTTTGCGGGAGGTGTGACAAGATGAGACTTACAATCTTTGATGCTATCAATGATCCCTTTTTTATTTTCTTATTCATTTTACTTGTGCTCATAGATATGTTGCTCTGGGCAGTAAACGAGATAAAGCAATATCTTGAGAGCCGCAAGCGAGAGAAACGAAATTGACGGATAGACTGCGGAAAATACAGCGGACAGAGTTACAGCAGGCCGCAGATGTTTATCAGCCGTGATTATTTTAAAATGGCATAAAATATTTTACATAGACAATATTAGTCATTGCAGTTTACTGCAACGAAGGCGCAAACGGAAAGAGGAAGAGGCATGATAATCGTTAGCTTGAATATATTCCTTCTGAGAGCACGCACCGATGTCAGCAGTGAAGAGCGGTCGACTAAGAAGAGCAAGTGGTATTACAATGTTAATATATTATAGCGTGGGCAAAGTGCCGTAGCAGAGGCAGGGAGAAAACAGATCCCTGTGTGCATCTCCGCCGATATAAAATTGTTTTTATGGTGTCGGATGCTACGTAATATTCGGGAGGAAGCAATGATAGTGGATCGTGAATTTTATTTGGCTGCGTTGCTTTTTGATCTGCAAATCATTCCCGGGTTTTCACCTGCCGAATGGGTGCGCAAAAACACGAATTTCTTTAACAGCTATGTGGATGTGAAAAAGGTTTGCGCCCACTTGACTGCCGATGATGAAAGGTCCAACCTTCGTCGTGCATCGAAGTTGGCGGCAGATGCGGACAGTCAGCAGCAGAGGATAGGAGGCAACTTGTCTGCATTAAAGAGCGTGTTCAGCCGCCTCAGTTTAGAAGACAAAAACGAGGCGACCGAAACATATTATCGGCAGGGCCCTCTTACTTTGAACAATATCTTTCCCGTAAAAGAGAGCAGAGATGTAGATGCCCGCGAGATTGTAAGATATTTAGATAAGGAACTGGAACTTTTGGCAAAGGCGCCACCTCAAGATTTTGCGGCGCTCGTGAGCAATTTGGATCTGTGTTTTCGGCGTCAACTGTGGGCTGTGCCTTCTGCCTCGGGATCGAATGCAGATGTCTCTCTTTACGATAGGATGCGCATCACGGCGGCCATCGCCTTTTGTTTGGAGGCAACGCCGACAAAAGCAGAAGAGCCCTATCTTCTTATGGCGGCGGATTTCTCCGGGATCCAAAATTATATTTTTGCGGTGGCCGGGACCAACGTAAAGGGCGTGGCCAAACGATTGCGGGCAAGATCCTTCTTGGTAGATGCCATGATCCAGACTTTAGCTTATCGTATTTGCGATGCTGCGGAGATACCTTACGGCAATATCCTGATGCTCAGCGGCGGCAAGTTCTACTTGCTTTTGCCCAATACGACCGAAGTTGCGGCGAAGGCGGAAGAGATCGAAAAAGAAACAAGTGAATATCTGTACCGTAATTTTGCAGGAGAGATCTCCGTCAACATGGCAAAACTGTCTTTCGGAAACAAAGGACTGCGAGATTACAGCGATACTGTCACCGAATTGTCGCGGCTATTGAGGATAGAGAAAAACAGACCCTTCCAATCTGTATTGAAGGGGCAGGAAGGTTGGAGAGAAGAAGAGTTCTTCCTTGTCAAAAATCTGACAAAAAAACATTCTTGCCCATCCTGCGGCCGGGCCTTGGTGCCGCAGGGAGAAGAAGTTTGCGCTCAGTGCAGGGCACAAGAGGAGATCGGCGGCCGGCTGGCCAATGCAGACAGCATTTGGTTCAGCCGTGAAAAAGGTGAATACGAACTGTGGCCGGGGTACTGGCTCAGTTTCTCCGAGCAACAGGCACGGGGTGCGCTCATAAGAGCGGAACTGCTGAACAAATGGGAGCCGCAGGCTAACATGACTCGCTATCCGTTGGCTGTGCGCCTTATGGCCAATCATTTGCCCAAGAAAGGAGCGGAGCCGCTCACTTTTAACGATCTGGCGGAGAAGGCAGCAGGCACTAAACGTTTGGCTGTGCTTAAGGCAGATGTGGATAATTTGGGCTATCTTTTCGCCGACGGCTTAAGAGAAAAGGAGAAGAGTTACGGAACTATCTCCAGGCTCGCTTCCCTTTCGCGGCTTTTGGAGCAGTTCTTCGCAGGTTATATCGGCTACTTGCTGGAAAAAGATTTTGAGGACGTGTACAGTGTTTTTTCCGGCGGCGACGATCTTTTTTTGATAGGGCCTTGGGACAGAATGCCGGAGTTGGCGCTGTGCATCGAGCAAGCTTTCGAACGCTTTACCGGTAACAATCCCTGCGTTACCCTTTCCGCTGCTATTTGTATCGCAGGGGCCAAGACCAATATCGCCCTCTTGGCAGATAAGAGCGAAGAGGAACTGAAGCGAGTCAAAAACAGTGTGCCGCAAGTTCTCTACCCGGACAAGACGGGCAGAAACGGGATAGCCTTCATGGGCGAGATCTTCTCGTGGAAGGATTTTGCAGACCAGTTGCAAAACGCGGAACTGCTCTTGCCCCACGTGGCAGCTATCAACACAGCTCTTTTACGGCGAATAACGACCTACAGTGAAATGTATCGGCGCTTTCTTCTGGATCATGATGTTATGGGGCTGATGTTCGAACCTTTGTTCCATTACGACAGGGCCAGAAACTATGATAAAAACTTGCCGGCGGACTTCGTGCGTTATGCGGAAAATTTGACGAAGAATGCGGCCAACTACAATGAACCAAAAAAAGATCTGTATTTTGCAAAAATTGTCATGACCTGTGTTTTGAATAGGACCAAGGAGGTGCGTGAAAATGGCAAATGACTATGGCAGAGGCAGCTATTATAAAAACCAAAGCAGACAAGGGGGACAAAACTTCCAACATAGTGGCGGTCAAGCCTCCGCCGCTCTGCCGGAGGGTTATTTGAAGGACGGCTATTTCTGTCAGTATAATTCTGGCGGAGAGACACGCATGTTACTGAGGCGGGAGTACATAGTTGACTATCCTAAGAAGATCGCCGTTGCTCTGGAGGATAAAGAAAAAAACAAACCCGCTCAGTTACGGAAGTTTTACGATCATTGCATCGCAATGCAGGCCAGGATGGCGAGCAAAAAAAGCTTTAAAGAGATAGAAAGCGAACTGTGCCGTCTTCTGCCTTTTGCCAAATATGCGCAGGCGCGCAAAAAGGTAACTGAAGTTTTTGTACAGTTCATCGAGAAAAATTTAGACTATGTTAAAGATGAAAAATCATTTAATGCTTTTGTGAAACATTTTGAGGCGGTAATCGCCTTTGTGAAAAAATAATTGCTCTGCAGCCTTGCGGCTGACGTGGGGAGCAGCATAAAAATAACAGGAGGGTGAAAACCATGTGCGCATGGAGATTAGAGAAGATAGTATCTTTCAAAGGAACGATAGAGTGCGTCACCGGCATCTCCATTAAAAGCGGGGCCAATGACCTGGGTATCGGCGGCGCCGACAGCGAGGTGATCAAAAATCCGTTGACAAGAGAACCCTATCTGCCGGGCTCCAGTTTAAAGGGAAAGATGCGTTCTCAGTTGGAGCTAGCCTATGGAAAAACATCTGGAGATAATGGCGCAAATCCCTGCGGTTGTGGGAAACGTGAGTGCCCAATCTGTACCATATTTGGCGCTCACTCTAACACCAAAGTTGCTTGCGGACCTACTCGTATCTTGGTGCGTGACAGTGTGTTTACAGAGGTTTTCAGACAAAAGTTCTACGAACATATTTTAGAATCAGGAAATGCATTGGAAGTGAAAGCGGAGAATATCATAGACCGCAGCAGCGGTAAGGCCAAGAACCCTCGCTCTATGGAGAGGGTGCCGGCCGGGGCCGAGTTCACTTTGGATATCCAACTGCAGATCTTTGAAGGCGATAATGAGACCGACATGGTGGAAACAGTCAAGAACGGTCTGGCTTTGGTGGAGCAATCTTATCTTGGCAACAGCGGTTCCAGAGGCTATGGGCAAGTGAAGTTCCATTACGAGATCAGTGAAAAGAGCGTTGCCGTTGACGGTAAGAAGATAACTATAACCAACAAAGAGGTGTGACCATGGCTTTATACAGAGCCACGATACAGCCCTTAGGGCCGCTGGCTTCACCGTTGCAGAGCGACACTCTTTTCGGAGCCTTTTGCTGGAGTTGGCTGCGGCTGCACGGTGCAGAAGACTTGAAGGAAGAGATAATAGATTTTTCTCTCATCGGCGAACCGCCCGTCGTCTTTTCCAACGGCTTTCCTCATGATGGTCTGCCGCTGCCTTTCGGTTGTTATGACAGAGCCGCCGGTTTTCAGAGATCAACGGAGAAGAGAGAACGGCTGCGGGCTTATCAACGCAATAAGAAGCTGAAGGGCGCACGCTATGTGTCGAGGCAGGCCTTTTTGCGCATCAAAGCAGGGGAGTGGGAAGGCTTCACCGATGAATTGGCAGCGGAAGCCGGCAGCGAGGAGACCACCATCCACAATATGGTCAGCAGGGAAAGCGGCACTGTGGAAAATATCGATGGGGCCGGCAATCTTTTCGGCAGCGACCGCCGCTTTTTCTCCCACGAGCAGAAATTTGACATTTATATATTGAACGAATTGCCCTTTGAGCAAATGAGGGAGGCGCTGGAGCTGATGCTGGACCTGGGCATAGGGGCCGACAAATCATGCGGCTGCGGCAGCTTTCGTCTGCTGACTTTAGAAGAAGAGGAAGAATTGCAAAAGATACCCCCCGGGGCGAATGGGTTTGCAGCTCTTTCCAACTTTTTGCCGGCGGCCGGCGATCCTATAGAAGGCTGGTATCAAACATTGGCTAAATATCCACGCTTGGACAGAGAAATGGCAAGCGGCGATGCGCCTTTCAAACGGCCGATGTTGATGCTGAAAGCGGGGAGCATGTTCCTGACGGAAAAGCCGCAGTTGCGGTACGGACGCTGTGTGACCGGCATTGCCGCCGTACCCGAACCGGTCACTGCCAACTGCTGCACCATAGCGGTGCCGATGACTATACCAAAAGAGGCTCTGGCCGAGGGAAGACCATGAGCTATCTGCTGATCGAAGAAGATATTGTGTTTTTGTGACGAGAAGACCTACGCTGCTGTCTAATGTTATGTGCCTTCCGCGGGAAAAGATGGGGAAAGAGCTAAAAAAGCATTGATGCTCTAGGCTGTTATCTGCCTTTAAGGAGGTGAAGGATCGATATTTTCGGGAAAAATTATTCAATTATGCGTCCAAAATAAACAATTACGTGTTGGGCTGTTTGAAGCAAAAAACAAGCAGCCGCAAGGTGTTTTTGAATCACAGCTATCTGAAAGGAACATCCAATAAAACAAGGATTGAGACTTACTTTATCGGGAGTTTCAAACTTCTCAATAACCGCCTTTTATCTGAAAGGAACATCCAATAAAACAAGGATTGAGACAGAGCCCAATCATCGGGTATCTTTACAGCCTGCGAGATCTGAAAGGAACATCCAATAAAACAAGGATTGAGACTCGTCAACGACGATAACATCACCAACATGGCCAACACCGTCTATCTGAAAGGAACATCCAATAAAACAAGGATTGAGACCACGAGCCTCAGAAGAATCCCAAACGATAGTACCGAGGATCTGAAAGGAACATCCAATAAAACAAGGATTGAGACTTAACAAGGGTGATGCCACTAACGAGAACTCTTTTTCTCTATCTGAAAGGAACATCCAATAAAACAAGGATTGAGACCCTAACTCAGCTTTAGTGGCTTTAATAACGGCAGTCTTAGATCTGAAAGGAACATCCAATAAAACAAGGATCGAGACACTTGCTTACGGTGTGTTCGCAACATTCTGCGTTGCGCATTTCGTGAGAGAGAAAGTTTACATAAAGATCGGTGAATGACAAATGGAATTTGCAATTGCGTTCTTCGTTGTCGTTGCATGGTATGTAATAAGCACATCATTAGCGGGGCATGCTTACAACAAGATGACGAAACAAAACCGCTCTCTCTTTTGGAAAGTGTTTGAATGTGTCGGTAACTTGCTGAGTATCGGCAGACCTATCGTGTGGGTTGTCGGGATTATTGCGTCTGGTATCGGCTTGGGGAAATACGACAGCGCAATTCCCATGTTCGCTTTCTTAGGCTGTCTTGTTATAATCAATATCTTCGATGATATGTGGCACAGGCACATGTAAAGGAGCATTAAAATGGCGAAATATCTGAAAGGAACATCCAATAAAACAAGGATTGAGACCCGTAGTATTCGACCATTTCTTTCCATTTCTCATTATGGAAATCTGAAAGAAACATCCAATAAAACAAGGATTGAGACTTTTTGTTTAGCCATGATTTGGCTCCTTTCTGCGCACGCATGGTGATCTGAAAGAAACATCCAATAAAACAAGGATCGAGACGATGACTGTGGTCGCTTCGAAAAGTTCGGTGACCATGCTACGCTATGAAAGAGATGGAGAAATATCGGAAAATGCGATCGATATTTCTCCTGTTTGCATATAAAGAAAAAGAGCCTTTCTCGGGAAAGGCTCATAAAAAGGAGACCGGCATCATGCCTTATGTGTTGTTTTCCCCTATCGGCAGCAAAGACCCTACCGCCCTTGATAATAAGCAAAACAGTTTGTGGGACGGCTCGATGCTGCACATTTGCCGCAAATACAGGCCCGAGCATATCGTCCTGTATTTTTCCAGGGAGATGCTGGAGAGAGAAGAGGCGTGCAGAGATTGCATCGTTCGATTGTATAGCGATCTCGGCCTAGAGGTAAATGACGAGCTGATAGAAGCTGTCAAAAGACCGGAACTGGTGGAAGTGCAGAAATTTGACCAATACTATGAAGAGTTCCCTAAATTGTTGGACGAACTGCACAAAAAATTCCCGCAGCATACGCTGCTCTTGAATGTGTCGTCCGGTACTCCGGCCATGAAGAACGCCCTGCATCAGATCGCCTATTTATCTTACTTTAAGGTCGTGCCGGTACAGGTGAGGACCCCCAACAAGAGCTTGAACCGTACGCAGGATATGCCCTATGAAGAAACAACAGCTCGTGAACTGAATGCGGATAACGACCCCGAGTTGTACGAAGACCGCTGTGAAGAAGCAGAGCATCGCAACTATAACTTCATGATCCGCTGCAAAGACATAAAGATACTTTTGGAGCGCTACGATTACGAAGCTGCTTGCCAAGTGGCGGAAGAGATCAAAGAACTTCTTTCACCGCGGGCTTTGGAACTGCTGAAGGCCGCTCGTGAGCGCATCCGACTTAATTGGCGGAGCATCAAGAAAGAACTGAGAGATGAATTGGGCATACGGTCCGATGATATGAAGATCGGCGGCAGAGCAGATCTGTCGGAATATTTCCTTTGGCTGCAGGCGAAGCAGGAACGAGGCGATCTGGCCGATTTTCTGCGGGGCTTATCGCCCATCCTCTTTCAACTTATGAAGATAGCCGTCGAGGAAAAAATGGGACTGGTGCTGGATAAGTATTGCACGGGCAGTGCCGATAACAGAATGTTGGAGCTTAGCCTGCTTGCGAAAGATGAGCAGGGAAAAGAGTTGCGGGATATCCTCGGGATACAGGGGAGCAAAGCCTCTTTGAGCAGCAATCATTATGCGAAAATTTTGGAACGAAAAGGCGCCGGGCAGCCGTGGGTGAAGCCTTTGTTGATCTTGCGGAATATCGAGATGGCTGTCCGCAACAAAGCGGCACATCAGATCACGGCCGGCGATGAAGCATCCATCTTAAAAGCGCAGAAAGAAGCAATGAGAGATCCTGATTTTCGCTATAGACTTAATCATCTTGAGGCCCCTCTTAGATCCGCAGAAATTTTGGGATTGGTGGGGAAGACTGTCAGCGCTTTAAACGAGAAGGCCGAGAAAAAAGATCGTTTAGAGATAAACAGGGCCGCATACAAAGATATGAACGCAAAGATAGCGGCCGCTTTAGGAGAAAGCAACAAATGACGAAAGAAACTGTTTCGCAGAAAAAGGTCAGGATGATGCGGGTGAACTACCCCGATATAAAAGTCCCCCAATGGCAGGGACGGCGGCTGCGGGGCTTTTTTGCTTCGGCAGAAGAGGCCGATGATCTGCTGCACAATCACGAAGGGGACGGGGCAAGCATTTACCGCTACCCTTTAGTGCAATATAAAGTGATAAACCGGCGGCCTGTCATCGTAGCTGTCGAAGAGGGGATAAGTGCCGTCTATCCGTTGGTCATGGGGCGGCAGGAACTGCGGTTAGGGGAGCGCACTTATCCTTGCGGGCATATGGAAATAGATCTCGACACCGGAGTTTTAGGCGCTACGGAAGAATCGCGCCGCTATAAATTCTGTGCTCCGTGGTTCGGGCTGAATCAACACAATTATCAGATATACGCCGAAGCCGATGCGGAAGAAAAAGAAAGATTGCTGGGGCAGGTGCTGATCGGCAATGTGCTGAGTCTCGCCAAGGGGCTGGGGGTCAACGTAGACAGAACATTGCACGTTCAGGCTCAGCTGCAGGCTCGTAAGATGAGCTTTAAGAATGAAACGGTAGTGGGATTCCTGGGAGATTTTTCCGTAAACTTCGCCATCCCGCCGCTCCTGGGCTTGGGAAAAAGCGTGTCGCGGGGATTCGGCGCTGTGGTCCCTATCAAAGAAAAACGAAGAAAGAATGAACAATAACTGAAACCACGCCGGGGCGGCGTGGTTTTAGTTATGTTAAAGTATAAAATTGTTACAAGCCTTAGCCATGTTTTCCTTCACACATTTCAACACGACCGAAACAGGACACGAAACGCCTGATTTAGAAGATCTCATCCGAATTTTACAAAAGTTGCTCGACATTTAAACTCTAGAAAAATCTCGCTTTTTTTGCAGAGTGAGGACCGCATAAATCGCCTTGCAAGAGGCGCTTGCTGCTGATATAATATAAAAAGGCTTTAAGCCACAAAGTGTTTTCAAAAAAACACAGAAAGAAGGAAAAACACCATGATGCAATCGTTGCGTAATCCGAAAAATGTGAAATTGGTCTCTCTCTTCATCGCCGCTGTGTTCGTGCTGGGCTGCTTTGCCCTCTCCGTGACCCAAAGCGGTTTCGGTAAAGTGGTGCAGGCAGCTTCCAGCGAGAGCGCCATCGGCGTGGTGAACTCTCAGGTGATCTTCAGCCAAAGCCCCGATACCAGAAATGCACAGACTGTTCTGCGTCAGTTCATGGAAGAAACTCAGAAAGATTTCAACGAGAAGAGCCAGAACATGAACGATCAGGAGAAGCAGCGCTACTATACTCAATGCCAGCAGCGGGTGCAGGCCAAAGAGCGGGAACTGCTGGAGCCCATCAGCAAAAAGATCGAAGCCGCCATCGAAAAGATAGCCAAGAAGAAGGGCCTGTCTGTAGTAGTCGAGAAGAACTCCGTCGTTTTCGGCGGTGTGGATATCACCGACGAAGTGGTGAAGAACCTGCAAAGCGGCAAATAGTCCGCAGCGAGGAGGGCCATGGGCGTGGGCGGAAGCTACCGGATACCGGCTGTGCTGTTGGCGGGCTTGCTCTGTCTTTCAGCGGGCTGCTCTTTAGATGCGAACGGCAAAAACGCCAAGGCGGCTTATATCCGCTATGACGAAGTGGCGGCTGTCCACCCCGGCCGAGCCAAGCTGAAGTTGGGCGAGGCGATATTGCGCAATCTGGAGGGTCAGGAGCTGCGGCAAAGGCAGCTGTTGGCTTCTCAGGCCGGCAGTTTGGCAGAACTGAACAGACTGCGGCGGGCCTCCGTGAGCAATTTTTTGGCTGCCGATCTGGATGCCAAGCTGTACGAAGCAAGGCAGCGGGAAGCGGAACTGTTGGAGAAACGTTTGGCTGTCGCGGAAGCAGAGGCCGAGGAAAGAGTGGCCCAACGGCGGCGGGAGATAGAAGACGATTATCGGCTGCGCCTCTTCAATTTGCGGTTGCGTTTGGACAACACCAGGCCGTTGCCGCGGGAGGCGGCGGGCATGGACCGCAAGGAGCTGCGCCGCTTCGAGCAAGAAGCCAAGGCCAAGATGGAAGCCAAGAGCGCCGAATTGAAAGAGGAACGGGACGGCAAGATAGCCGCCATCGAAGCGGAGAAGGCCGGCTACGTGCGGGAACTGCTAGGCCCGGATGTGGCGGCGGCGCGGGAGAGGTTGGCTGCCGAGGCCGGCAGGAGCAGGGCTCAGATGGAAGCCGAAATGGCGGCCGAAGCTGAGAGAAAACTGCCGCCCGAAGCAGAGGAGGCTCTTGCTCAGGCCCTGACGGCGCTGGATAGACAGCTGACCAAACAACGGCTGAAAAATTCGGACCTGCAGCAAAAGATCGATGACGACATAACCTCTATGGCTGCCAAAGTGGCTAAAGAAAAAGGCTACGCCATCGTCTACAAAAACATAGCGGCCCCGGGCACTGCCGTCGATATCACCGATGTGCTGAAGACGGAGCTGGCCAAGCTGACCTCGCCGCAAGCTGCAGAGACCGCAGATAAAACAAAAGAAGGTAGATGACTATGATCAAAAAAGCAATGGCCGGCTTGATGCTGGTGTGCGCCTTGGGAAGTTTGGGCTGCAGCCGCAATGCGGACTTCGGCACGGTGGACCTGAGGCGTGTGGAAGAAGAGGCGCCCATAGTTAAGACCATCAAGGAAGATTTTGCCGCTAAGATGGGCGAGCTGCAGGACCAGATGAATAAGGAAATGGAAGGCAAGGATGCCGAGGAAGCCCGCAAAGTGGCGGAAGATTTCACTGCCAGAGGCAAGCTGATCCAAAGCGAGACCCAGAACAAACTGAAAAGCAGTTTGGACACCGCCATCAGTCAGGTGGCCAAGGAAAAAGGTTTGGGAGCGGTCCTCATCAAGGATGCGGTACGCCAAGGCGGCACCGATGTGACCAACGACGTTATCGCCAAAATGAAATAAAGAAAACTTAAAGGGGCGCGGGGTTCTGCCTTCGAGCCCGGGCGGGAAAACTCCAACTTAAGGCTGCTGCGCTGCGCCTGAGCCGGAGTTTTATGTCTGCCAAAGGGAGGGACAGGCGTGATAGAGAAGCGGGTCAAAGAGCTGGCCGAATTTTTACGGGGACGACTGGAAAACGATGTGCCGGAACTGGTGATCACCGGAGTGAAAGACTTGGTGACCGCCGGGCCTCAGGATGCCTCTTTCGCCGTGCCTCCTTACGTGGAGCGCTGTCACGAAAGCAGGGCCGGCGTTTTGATCATCGGTTTGAAAGATACACCAGCCACCGATCGGCCTTTGATCCGGGTGGAGAATCCCCGGGCCGCTTTCGCCGCTCTTTTGGCGCTCTTTCATCCCCCCGTCGAGATCGAGCGGGGCATCAGCCCTTTGGCCTTTGTTTCTCCCGAAGCAAAATTGGGGAAGAACGTGGCCGTGCAGGCTTTCGCCTTTATCGAAGCCGGAGCGGAGATAGGGGATGACTGCGTCATCTATCCTTCCGTTTATGTGGGCCGCAATGTTAAGATAGGCGCCGGTTCCACCCTCTATCCCAATGTTACGATCAGAGAAGACTGCGTCATCGGCCGGCGAGTGATCCTTCAGGCCGGGGCGGTGATAGGCGGCGACGGCTTCGGCTACACCAACGAAGCAGACGGCAGCCACAAAAAGATCGCTCAAGTGGGCAACGTGGTAATCGAAGACGACGTGGAGATCGGCAACAATTCCTGCGTGGACCGGGCCACCACCAAGAGCACCGTGGTAGGCAAGGGCAGCAAGCTGGACAATTTGGTGCACTTGGGCCACAACGATGTGGTGGGGAAGAACTGCCTCTTCTGCGGTCATGTGGGCATCTCCGGCAGCGTCACCATCGGCGACAACTGTGTTTTCGCCGGGCAGGCGGCTACCGTGGGCCATATCACCATCGGCGACAACTGCATCTTCGGCGGCCGTACCGGCATCATCGGCAATGTGGCCGCCAATTCTCAAATGGCCGGTTTTCCGGCCCAGCCCTACAAAGAATGGCTGCGCCACGAAGCTGCCTTAAGAAAAGTGGGCGAGCTCTTAAAGCGGGTCAAAGAATTGGAAAAAGAAGTGGAGCGCTTAAAGAATATTTAAGATAAAAGAAGAAACAGCCCGAGCGGGCCGTGCGAAAAAACGCCCCTCGCTTCTGTTATATAAGGATAAAAATACAGCGATAAATATACGGCGCTAAAAGAGATAAGGAAAAAGACGACGATAAACACTCATTACCTTATAACGCCGTCTCGACATGACGATAACAACACAGTAGCCGCCGCAGCCGTTCGGCTGCCGGTCCCTTAGCGAGCCTCGCGCCTGTGAGCGCACGGCTCGGCAAGGTACTGAAATCCCGAGGAAAAGGATGTTGCTACGTGCTTCAATATCATTTAATGAAAATTTGTTCCAAGTTTTTTTGCCTGGCTCCCGGGCCTTTGCGCAAGGGAGCGGCGGCCGCCTTGGGCCGGATAGCCCTGTGGGTGACGCCGCACTGGCGGATGGAGATGGCCGCTGCCAATGTTCGGGACTGTTTGGGCTTAGAGCCTGCTGCAGCTGCCGAGGTAGCGAAAGAGAGCGTGCGGCGTTTCGGCCGCATGATCATAGAGGTGCTGCGCTTTCCCCTTTTGAAAGCAGATGAGCTCGACCGCTGGGTAGAGTTCGAAGGCTGGGAACTCTACGAAGCTGCCGCAGCCGAAAATAAAGGCGTCATCATGTGCACCGGTCACTTCGGCAACTGGGAACTTTTAGGAGGAGCCATCGCCCTGAAACTGGGGCAGCCGCTGCTCTCCATCGCGAGAAAGCAGAACAACAGTCAGATGGACAGGTTCATCCACGAATACCGGGAGCTGGTAGGCCAAAAATTGGTTTACAATCACGGCGGCCATTCCCTCATGGCCATCAGCCGCATGGTGAAGGAAAAACATCATTTGGGCGTGGTGTACGACCAAGATACCAACGACGGAGGCGTAGCTACCAAACTTTTCGGCAAGGCCTGTGCCATGCCGGTAGGCCCTGCTGCTTTGTCCCGAACCTACGGCAGCCCCATCCTTCCCGTTTTCATCCACAACAGGCCCGACGGCACCAGTGTGGCCCGTTGCCATCCCGCCTTTCACACGCCCCGCACTGCGGACAAAGAAGCGGATCTGGCAGCTGCCACTGCTTATCTGGTGAAAGTTTTGGAGCGGGAAGTGAAAGAAGACCCGGCCATGTGGTTTTGGGCCCACGATCGCTGGAAGGACGGCAGAAAGCGCTTCGGCGGGGGCAAAAAGTGAGGGCAAAAGAAAAATACACGACTAAAATATTTAGGTTCGATCGTTCAAACAAAGAGGAGCGAGGACAGAGATCATGACAGGCAAGCAGGAAGCCAAACAACACACTATCAAAGAGGCGGTCAGCTACGCCGGCATCGGCCTCCACTCCGGCAAGGAAGTGGTGATGAGATTGCTCCCGGCCCCGGCAGACAGCGGCATCGTTTTCATCCGCACCGATCTGCCCGAGCGGCCGAAGATAAAAGCCGTGCCGGAGAACATCACCTCTACCGTGAAAGCCACCACCTTGGGAGCCGAGGGAGCGGAAGTGTTCACGGTGGAACATTTGCTGGCGGCCATCAACATGGCGGCCGTCGACAATTTACAGGTGGAACTTTCCGCACCGGAACCGCCGGTGGCCGACGGCAGTGCTCTCGTCTTTTGGGAACTTTTGCAAAAGGCAGGGCGGGCGGAGCAAGAGGCGCCCCGCCGGGTCTACGACATCGAAAAGACTTTTTCCGTTTACGACGGCGCAAGGTATATCACCTTGCAGCCCTACGACGGTTTCAGAGTCTCTTTCACTTCCATCAATAAACACCCGCTGCTGGGCACCCAATTTTTCGATATCGAATTGACGCCGGAAAATTTCGCCCAAGAGATCGCACCGGCCCGCACCGTGGCCTTCATGCACGAGCTGGAGACTTTGCGAAAAATGGGGCTGGGGCTGGGAGGCACGTTGGAAAACGTGGTGGTCTTCGACGATGAGAAGATCCTTTCCGAGACTCGCTTCGACAACGAATTGATCCGCCATAAAATATTAGACGTGATCGGCGATCTGTGTTTGCTGGGGCCCATCAAAGGCCACGTGGTGGCGGTGATGACCGGCCACGCCTTGAACGGCAGACTGACGAAAGAGATAGCAGCATACAGAAAAAGCAAGACCGAGGCCACCGGGCCTGTGAGGAGGAAGGAAAACATGGCAGAGACGAAAGAGCAGACAGAAAGCGGAGAGAGAAAGCCCATCACTCTCGATATCAACGAGATCACCAAGATATTGCCTCACCGTTACCCCATGCTTTTGGTGGATAAGGTGCTGGACGTGGAGCCCATGAAGTACGCTATCGGCGTGAAGAACATCACCGCCAACGAGATGCAGTTCTTGGGCCATTTCCCCGGCCAGCCCATCATGCCCGGTGTGCTGCTCATCGAAGCCATGGCTCAAGTGGGCGGCATCGCCATGCTCTACCCCGAAGAGAACAGAGGGAAGATCTCCGTTTTCGCCCGCATCGACAACGTGCGCTTCCGCCGTCAGCTGCTGCCGGGGGATCAGCTCATCACCCGGGCTGAGGTGACCAAGATCATGCGGGGCAATATGGGCATCATCCACTGCGAAGGAAAAGTAGACGGCAAGGTGGCCTGCGAATGCGACTGCACTTTCGCCATCAGGTGAGCGAAGAGGCCGCTGTTTTTTGAGTGGGGCGTGAGACTCGGCACTTTCGCAAAAAAATAATGACAAAAATACGGATAAGGCAGAAAAAAGGCGAAAACGCAAGCTAACTGCTCTTATCCGTATTTATTTATGCCAGACGGCCTCTGAGAAAAAGCAAAAAACGGCGGAGAAAAAGGATTGTAATTGTGTTGGTAAGTGTAAGCAGCCGGACCGCCGGTCGGTCCGTTTAGGAGTGAAGATAATGAGCGAAGAGCAGGAACTGCAGACTTTTATCCATCCGACGGCAGTTGTCGATCCTTCTGCTTCGATCGGCAAGGGAAGCTACGTAGGCCCCTATGCCATCATCGGGCCCGATGTAGTGTTAGGCGAGGGCTGCAGAGTGGAACCTCATGCGGTCATCCATCAATATGTGACTGCGGGGAAAAATTGTCGATTCTTCCCCGGCTGTTCCATAGGGGCCGTGCCTCAGGATTTGAAATTTGCCGGCGAGAAAAGCTATACCGTGATCGGTGATAATTGCACTTTTCGCGAGTGCTGCACCGTGAACAGAGCCACCGGCGAAGGGAACGAGACCCGTTTGGGCAGCGGCATTTTGATGATGGCCTATACCCATGTGGCTCACAACTGTACCGTCGGCAACAATGTGATAATGAGCAACGTGGCCACCTTAGCGGGCCACATCATGGTAGAAGACAGAGCCATCATCGGCGGCTTGGCGGCAGTGCATCAATTCTGCAAGATAGGCCGCAACGCCATGATCGGCGGCATGGCCCGAGTAGCTCAGGACGTGCCTCCCTTTATGATCGTGTCCGGCGATCCTTCTTTCGTGTCCGGCTTGAACAGCGTGGGCCTGGCCCGGGCAGGCATGCCGCCGGAAGAGCGGTCGCAATTGAAAAAAGCTTTCCGCATCCTCTATCACAGCGGCCTGCCCATGCAGGAGGCCATCGCCACCATGGAGCAGGAACTGAACAGCTGCGAGCCGGTGGAGCATTTGCTCCGCTTCCTGCGCAACGTGGAGCGGGGCATCATTCGCACCCGCAAAGGCTGAGAGCATGAAAGTGCTGGCGATCTTAGCGGGGTTGGGGCATTTGCCGGTCGAAGTGGCGCGGGAGGCCAAGCGGCAAGGTCAGCGAGTGGTGGCCGTGGGGCTGGTGCCCGAGACCGAGGGAGAAGCCCTCAAAGCTGTGTGCGATGCTTATCACGCCGTCAATGTGGGCCGCATCGGCAAGATCATCTCTGTCTTGCACGAAGAAAAAGTCGAGCAGGTCACCATGATCGGCAAGGTCTCCAAAGAAGTGCTCTATAAACCGGGAGGCTTCATCCCCGACCTTAGGGCCATCAAACTGTTGGCGAAACTGCCCGACCGCAAAGACGACACCATCATGCTGGCGCTGGTGGCCGAATTGGAAGGGGAAGGGTTCACGGTGCTGGACCAGACCCTCTTATTGAGGCCGTTGATGCCGCAGCCGGGAGTTTTGACGAAACGCAAGCCCACCGAAGCAGAACTGGCGGATATGGATTTCGGTTTCCGCATGGCCAAAGCCATCGGCGGTCTGGATATAGGCCAGACCGTAGTGGTGAAGAACAGGGCGGTGATGGCCGTGGAGGCCATCGAGGGCACAGATAACTGCATTTTGCGGGGCGGTTTTTTAGGCAAGGGCGGCGTCATCGTGGCCAAGGCCGCCAAACCCGCCCAAGATCAGCGCTTCGATGTGCCCGGTTTCGGGCTGAAGACTATGGAGAGCATGATCAGGGCCGGAGCCACCGGCATAGTGATCGAAGCAGGCAACACTCTCATAGCGGATCGAGAAGAGACGGTGGCCTTGGCAAATGAACACGGCATTACCATCTTGGTGAAAGAGCACACGGAAATTTAAAAGAAAAATGTTTAAAGCAAGCGGCTTTGCAGGCTGCTTGCTTTTTATATGGAGTTTGGAGTTTGGAGTGTGGAGTGTGGAGTTTAAGTAAGTCGCCGGTCACTGAGCGCAGTCGAAGTGACCGGCGTAGCAGAATTGTTGTGCGTCTTTTTTCGTGCGTGTGCGGAAAAATGTAAACTGTTTTCAGAAAATCGTAAAAAATCGTACGGTTTTGTAAATTTCCTCTTGACACTCATTATCACTTGGCGTAATATGAATTTAATAATCGAATATTTTTAACAACTGAATACTTCAACAACCGAATATCGCGACAACCGAATATCGTAACAACTTAATATTGCGACAACTTAATATCGAGACAACCGAATATTTTGACAATTGAATATCAACGACTGCAGGTGCGAAAGCTCAATAGGGAAGCCGGTGTGAAGCCGGCGCGGTCCCGCCGCTGTAAGGCAGAGTTCGTTTCATCATGTCACTGGGAGACCGGGAAGGCGAAACGAATGACGAAGCCGAGCCAGAAGACCTGCCTGCAGCCGATAGCCGTGATCGACCCGCGATGGATCGGGGAAAAGGCAAAGGGTGCCAAAGCACAGGTGGTGCAGCTCTTTCGGTATTTCGCCGTTTTTCAAAACGGGTCTGGTGTGACCTTTTTTGAAGGACGGCTTTTTTGTTGAATGTTGCAAGGCAGACCGGTCGCGTAAAAAACGATGCGGTCTCCGGGGGCGGAGACGAAAAATTCTCCTCCTCCTCAGCCGCCCGAGGCGGCAAAGAAAAACGACGGTATGACCGTTAAATATAAAAAGAAAGGCAGGAAAACATCATGATGAAGAGGAGTAGGTTGAGAAGACGGGCAGGAACGCTCGCCGTTGCTACGCTTCCTTTTCTGCTATCTCCTGCCTATACTTATGCTGCTGTTCCTGATGAAACCACAGGCAGTGATGAACTGCTTTACTATAAAAATAACGGTTTAGATAACAAAGATAGATTCAATGATATCAATAATGGCAGTAAGATCAAAAGTACCGTAAAGTCGTCTTGGCACAGCATAAAGCTACTTGCCGAAAAAGTGTACTATTGGTCAGAAAAAATTAAGGGCAATTTCGTTAAAGGCTCATGGATTGTTGGCAGATTTGTGTCTAAAACAATAAAGGATAGTCAGAAGGTAGAAGGCGCCAATGCCCTTGCCATAAAATATTGGGATAATCAAAAAAAAGAATATTGTTATAAGGTGCTATGTACAGCGAAGACTGGTTCATCGCAATCTGTTACAGCCGGCAAATTTATAGATTTTTTAAATGAAAGGATAGGTCTTAACAACGCTAATATTCAAAGAGAACTGCAGGTCTGTGTAGAAAATAAGGATGTTGCTGGGATAAAAGCATGGATGTCAAAGTATTTGCCAGCGTTGTGTTATATCCAAATGCAAGAGGACGAGACATATGACGAAATAAGTGAAAAATTAGGTAAGACTGTTTCAAAAGACGCTTATTTAGCTGATCCTGACAGTTACTTGAGTTCGGCACAAGTTGAGGTTAAAGGCAGTATACAAACGAGTTTTCCTCTGCAAGCAGTTGAAGGCGGAGGCGAAGGCAAAGTAGGAAAGACCTATGAAAGCAAAAATGTTGGAGCAGGGGGAACTTGGCGGCCAATGGACAGGGCAGTGACGAAGGTGGAACGCCCTGCTTATGACCAAGAGAACTATTTGGATGCCGACCATTGGGTAACGGAGGATAAAGACGGCAAGATAGTAGCAGAACCGGCAGATGATACCGCTGCGAGCGATTACATAAAGGATGAGAGTTTAAAAAACGCACAAGAGCTGAAAAATCCTTCTTACGGAAAAGAAGGTCAACCGGAGAAGATAGAAGACGAAGCTGCTCCCGTTACCATGATCACGGTGGGGGACTTGACTACGGAAGAAAACGCCGTCATCGACCTGAGCTACGCCAACACCAAATACAACCCAGACAACGAGGATAAAAGGCCCTTCGTGCAACAATATAATGATACATCTGGAAGCGGTGCCGGCCAAGTGGACTTTGAATACGAAGGCGCAGACGGTGCTCGGGAAAAAAAGACGGTGATGATCAGGCGGGAACTTTATGCGGAAAGGGCCGCTTTGGGAGACGGCACGGCCTTCAGGTTGGGAGTATATAGAGGAGGAGCCGATACTGTTTATATCCACACTGCCGAAAAGAACGGCGGCGGCGACGGAAAGTACGATCTTTTTATCGAGTTGGGCTGGGTGCCGGCGCTGAAAGACGATCCCACTTCCGGTTCAAGCACATCGGGTTCCCCTTTACTGGGCATCTACGAAGGGGCGGAAAATTTCAATGTGCAAGGACGTGCCAGTTTGGCGGACGGTATTTGGCATAAATATAAAATCACCCCTAATATAGGAAAACAGGACAATTATTTTACTGGCGCAGAGGGCGGGCCGAACCAAGGGACCCTGTGGTACCTTGACAGCTATACCTATGTGGACACCGGTTTCGTTGCCGAAAGCGGGCAGAACGTGGCGGCCAACAGCACCGTTATGAAAAACTTCGTGAAGGCCAATAACGAAGCTCTTTTCAAGCGGCCGGAGAACCTGCACGGGGAACGTTTGGCTCAAGACAAAGAAGCAGTCGCCGAAGGCATCGACCCCGAACTGCGGGGCGAACTGAGAGAGAGCATTTGGGCCGAGGCTTGGCACGGCAAGTTCGACGCTAAGGCCGCCTACGGCCGTCAGGCCTCTCAATCCTACAACGGCTATCAGGTGGGCTACGACAAATTGCTGCATAAGAGCCTATATGGCGGCCGGGTCTACACCGGTTTCTACGTCAGCAAGATGGAAGGCCGCAGCCACACCTTGGGCGGCGGCAGCGGCGAGCAGGACAGCTTGGGCTTGGGCGCCTACACCAGCTGGGTGGGCGAAAAAGGCGACTTTTTGGATGTGGGGCTCCACGCATTTAAGGCAGAGAACGAATATCATTTCACCGCCAACACCGGCGACGGCACTATTGGCGATGTGAAGGGAGACCACAGTGCTTGGGCCTACGGCTTGGGGGCCAAATACGGCCACCGTCACCAGATGGGCAGCGGCTGGTATTGGGAGCCTTCTCTTTCCTTCTTCATGGGCCACGTGGACGAAAGCAAATATCAGCTCACCAACGGCTTGGGCGTGGAAGAGAAGGGCTACGACACCGCCGTGGGCCGCCTGAACTTGAAAGCTGGAAGACAGATAGGCGACAGAGGCAGCCTCTATGCCGGCCTCAGCTGGGGGCGCGAATTCGCCGGCGGGCAGAAGGCTTATCAATACTACGGCAGTGCCGTCAAGGGTGTAGATCAACTGGAGACGGTGGGCGGCCAAGACAGTTGGTGGGAGTGGAGCGTGGGCGGACGCTGGCGCTTCTCTTCCAACGGCGTAGTGAACATAGATTATACCCGGGCCGTAGGCAGCGACCTAGGCAACGAGTGGAGCATCAACGGCGGCTTGGACTTCAGTTGGGGCGGCTTCGGCGAAGGTAAGGCCGGGGCAGTTGCCGGAGAAAAAGAAGGAGAGTCGGCTTTCGCTAAGGCCAACGCTCCCACGGTGGCCATCGGTCAAGCCCCGAAAGTGGGCAACGTGCAGCTGCCCCGCATGGAAAGAAGCAGCACTGTGCCCGATGCCGATAGCGTTGTTGCGGCAGATGCAACTGCCGAAGCAAGTGCAGAGGCGGAGAGCAGAGTTACCGCCGATGACACCGCCAATATCAGCGGCAGCATCAGCGGCGACAGCGGCAGCTTCGAACTGGGGGGCCTGACGGTGGAGAGCAATAGGCCCGACTGGGAGAAAAAGTTGAGCCCCGGGCAGGTGAGCGTCATCTACACCAAAGATTTTGAAGGCGAACAAAAAGATCTGCCCGATCTTTTGGACAGAGTGCCGGGGCTCTTCGTACAGCGTATCAACGGCATCGGCCACTATACGGTGGCCCGAGTGCGGGGTTCCACGGCAGCGCAGGTAGCAGTATATGTAGACGGAGTACAGATGAATTTGGCCGGCGATGCGGCCGTCAACCTCTCCGCCATCCCCGTGGATAATGTAGAGAGGATAGAGGTCTACAGAGGCTATGTGCCCGCCCGCTTTGCCGGTGCTCCTTTGGGCGGCGTCATCAACATCGTCACCAAGAAACCCAGAGAAGGCCACGGCCACATCACTCAGGGCGTCCGCTCCTACGGCGGCTACAACGCCACCTACGAATACAGCATGCCTTTAGGCGGCGGCAGTTTGCTGGCCACCTTCGGCCGGGATATCTGGCAAGGGGACTTTGATTTCACTTATCCGGGTTACTATTGGCACGGTGAAGGAGTTAAAACTGACAAAACGCTCAAACGCCGCAGCAACGATTATCAGATCAATGATGCCTTGCTGAAATGGCAGGACGAGCATTGGACGGTAAAGGCCGTATGGAAAAAGCAGCGGGAAGGCTTGGCCTATGCGTTGAATCCGAAAACCGGATATTCTGGCGATATATTCTTGCCGGAAGATAGCTACAATAAGGGTTTCTTTGATAAAAGACAGAGCATCGACTACAAAGAGTTTCTCATCGGCCGGCGGGACACGGTGGGCAATTTAGATTATGGTTGGCATATCGCCTATCTGGACAGCAATAAGTCTTTTGACAATATAGGCGGAAAAGCTCGGATAGCAGAAGCCAAATACAAATATGAGCATGGATTGGCCACCCAAAAGCCTGAGAGCATTGAAGCACTGTTTGCACCGGGCGAACTGTGGGGAGAGTGGCATTCCAAGAAATGGAACGCCAACCTGAACATGGCCTTCAAGGCCGGCAGCAATCATCTGATCGAGCTCAACGCCGATGCTACCCGTGAGACCATGGACTGCGACGGCAACCAGTGGAATGTAAGGTCTCCGTTAGGGGGGCATTATAATAAACCGGTGGGGAGCGTGTGGGGACAGGAACTTTATGTAAGGGGAATGATATCTAAATACAACAACAGAGAATATCACCTTACCTTGCAGGATACCATAACCCTCAATGACGACGGAGATTTTAAGCTGACACCTGTACTGCGGGCGGACAAAGTAGAGTTGGAAGGCTTAGGAGTATATGATGATGGAGACGAGCGCTGGATGTATTCGGGTGGCGCAGCCCTGCAGAAGCAGATAAACGATCACTGGAGCTTCAAGACCACCTGGGGTACCTACAACCGTCACCCCAACTTCTACGAGATCTTCGGCGACGGCGGCACGGTAAGAGGCAACTACATATATAAGGGTGAAGGCGGTATGTTCAGCACCGGCCTGTGGGAGACCGGCGACCAATTCGACTTCAGCCTTAACTGGCAGGGCAAGTTGGCCGGGGCCGATGCCGACACCATCGTCACTTGGTATCAGCGACGTACCGAAAATCAGCTGATCTTTGCCACTCCCAGAGGCGGCAACGGACTGAGCTGTTATGTGCCCGGCGGCAAAATGTCTATCCAAGGTGTAGAGTTAGCTCATTCTATGAAGTGGAGACGGGTGAACCTGACTTTGGCGGGAACTTGGCAAAAGAGCCGCCAGATGGAAAGACCGTTGCCGACCAATTATAACTGGATGCAGAACATGGGCAGCTTGGTGCCTAAATGGGTGGCTACAGCTAGGCTGGACTATACCTTGCCGGGCGATAAACTGAATCTTTTTGCCGAGTATCACTACACCTATTATGAACCGCTGAACGCAGCAGATGAAGACGGAGAGCACAAGGATCTCTATTCTACTCTCGATCTTGGCTTCAAGTACAAATTCGCCAAGAACTGGCGGCTGACAGCCGGAGTCAACGATGTTCTCGACAAAGGCAAAGAAGTTTTGGTCTACAATCCCAGCGGCGCTGTGTATCCCAACACATATCCGTTAGCGGGACGCAGCTACTACGCCACTATGGAGTGCAGTTTCTAAGTTGCTTTTCTGGCCGACGGCAGGGCTACTTGCCGTAGGAAAGATAAGAAAATTTGTGCAAAGGAGTGAGTTATCGCAAGTATGAAAGGATATAATCAAGTCTATCCGTTTGTTGTATTAAAAAAGATGATTTTTGTAAGCCCACGGAGGTGCTATTATGAGTAAAATCAGTTTAAGCATTGTAGGCCAAAATTATCAAGGATACTGGGTCGGTTCCGTAGAGGGAGTGAACAAGATAGGCGACCCCTGCGTTACCAAGAATATTCTGAATGAAGATTTGTCCAGCGATCCGCAGGTGCTGCCCATCTACAACAGCGGCGCCAATTTGCGCACATTGGTGAACAGTTACCAATATGCTTCCGGTGTAGGCGAACCGGGCAGTGCCCTGTACGGCATCTACGATCCAAGCACGACTGTCAACTGGGCACTGAAGGCCAAGGCGCAGGCTAATCAAGCTACCGTGTATCCCGCTATACCGGTATGGAGCGTGACCAATCCTTACGGGGCCGTAACGGTAGGAAACGATCTGTACCTCATCAATAACGATGACCTACCCGGGACCAACACCGCCGTTATCACCAAGGTGAACACGGCCAACGATGCCTATAATCAGGAGGAGGTAGTCTATGAATTCACGCCGGAAGAGGAAGGGTGGAAGGGAGCAGGCTACGGCCTGAGCCTGTACAGCAACGGAGAGACCAACTATCTGGTGGCTGTTTTCGCCAGCTTCAAGAACACCGATTTCTACAATTACGAGTATCAGTCATCTAAAATAGTCATGATCGACCTGACTACCAAAGCGGTGACCGAAGCTGAGGCCAACGCCAATGTCAGCGGTGTTACGGTGGAGGGAGACTATGCTTATGTCACCTCTTTCGGCGGCGCACAGCAGGCTGGAGGAAATCCGGAGTCTAAATTGGAAATCTTCAGCCTTTCCGATGGTGAACCTGTATTGACTGCAACGATTGGTGTGGATGCTATACCTGCGATCGATCAACCGGGCAGTGATACCCCGGTAGCATTTGGCGGCGATTACATCGATGTAGCTTTTGCCAACGGTAAAGCTTATGTGCTGGCGGCTCATTATGATGACTATTATACCAAATATGATTACATCATCATCCAAACCACTGCCGCAGATCTGCAGGATGGCGTGTTCGGAACAGGAGCAAAGGTTTTGACCGGTACCGCAACGCCAGCTTCTCCCACTTTCGCTCTGCTACCCGATGGGAACGATCTCTACTTCGTAGACGGTGTTAGCGTTTACAGCATAGACACTAGCGTGGATATCGATGCTGTTGGTGCACTGACCCAATGGTGCACTGCCGCAAACTTCACTCTTACCGATGGAGAGACTACACACACCGGCTATTCCTTCAACTCTGTTGCTTTGGTGATCGCCACCGCTGCTGTGGATGGCACAGGTAAAGCAGTGCCCGCTTCCGTCACCAAGCACAAACATGGTGTACGGCCGGCAGCCATCGCCAAAGAAGAAGAAGAGAAGTAAGGCTTCTCTCTTTTCGCCGATCGACATCAAACAGTTGGTCTGGTGTCACATTTCATACTGAACTTCCTTTTGATCACAAAAAGTCCGTACCTTCCTTCTTTCGTGCGGACTTTTCGTTTTTGTTCGCTCTTTCTTCGACTCTGCTCGATCTATAAAAAAAGGCAGCACTTCTCCCTCTTTCGGCAAAAACGAAAGGGGAGCACCTGCTGCCTTGAATTTTTTATTTCCTCTACGGGGGGCGCTGCCTCAAGAGGCAGCGCCCTAATACTGCTGCTCATGTACATAGAAGTATATAATATAGATCTCCCATATAGTATATATATAATAGGGGAACGGGGATGACGGAAAATAAGAAACGAAAGAAAAAACCGGCAAAAAAGAAAGCAAAGAAAAAAGCCCTCTAAATATATAGATACTCTTTTTGACCTAAAATGCGACATTTCTTGGAAGAAAATTTTTCGAGAAAGGTTTTTAGGGGGGCTCAGGGGGCGGCGAGCTCGAGTATATCGCCGGTCATTGAGCTTGTCCCGCAGGCGCTTCCTCAGCAGAATTTTTTAAAGCGGCTGAAAGTTTAAGAGGAAGGGCTTCCCCAGCAGAGTCATCTAAATCATTTGGATGTGCAAGGGGAAGGAAATGCCCGGCGTAGCAGAGCGCCCTAACGCTTCGACAAGCTCAGCGGGCGGGCGCTAAGTGACCGACGCAACACGAGCCCGGGCACTTCGCTCAACGGGCGGGAGCTACATGAGTCGGCGACTTCGCTCGACGGGCGGCGTGATCGAATGGGCGGCCTGTTCAAAAGGGCCCCTATATATATAAATACCTTTTTTTGCCCGAAATATTACGTATCGCCGGAAGAAAATTTTTTGAGAAGGGGACGAGAGGCGATTTTAAAACCTTTTGGGCTTCCTTGACAGGACTGTCGGCTTCGACGTATAATATCGGTGTCGAACTGAATGCTCAACATCAGTCGTTTCCCGCCGATAAACGGGAACTGTAAGATCAGGTGTTTCTCTGCCGGCGAATGAGAAGCTGTAAGATCGGGTGTTTACCTACCGATAAGCGGGAAACTGTAAATTCGAAGGGTGGGAGGATAGCCTCTCGCCTTTTTGCTTTAAGGAGCTTTGCTGCGGAAAAGAAAACATTCCGCTGACGCAAAAAGTGATGCTTGCGCCGTGTGGTGCAGACGTACATACTGTCAATGAGCATATTCAAGAAATATTTGCCGACAGCAGACAGGATGAAAGAGCAACTGTATGTAAATTTCGGATATTTCCGAATAAGGGGAGAAGCAGACAGAGCGGCCCCGACATCATGAGGAGCGTGTTGAGGACATGGAAAATAAAATACAACTTTTTGAGAACAAAAAAATACGTTCGGCTTGGGATGAAGAGAGAGAAGAATGGTTGTTTTCGGTGGTCGACACGGTTGGCGTTTTAACAGACAGCCCCGATCCCAATAATTACTGGAAGGTACTGAAATCTCGTCTCCTGAAAGAAGGGAATAGGTCGGTTACAAATTGTAACCAACTGAAATTGAGATCACCGAAAGACGGGAAGCGTTATCGCACCGATGTAGCTAATATGGAACAACTTTTGCGAATAATTCAGGTCATCCCTTCCCCTAAGGCTGAGCCATTTAAAATGTGGTTGGCGCAAGTGGGAAACGAGCGCATAGAAGAGACTATCGATCCCGAACTGACTATAGAACGGGCGTTGGCGACTTACTTGCGTAAAGGCTACAGCAGAGAGTGGATCAATCAGCGCTTGCAAGCTATCCAAGTCCGTAAGGAGTTGACTGACGAATGGCAGGACAGGGGAATACAGCAGGGGATAGAGTATGCTCTTTTGACGGACGAGATCACAAAAGCTTGGTCGGGCATGTCAACGAGGCAATATAAAAAACTAAAAGGCTTGAAGAAAGAAAATCTGCGCGACAACATGAGCACGGCCGAGATCATTCTGAACATGTTGGCAGAGGTCAGCACAACAGAGATATCTAAAGCTGTGAGACCGACGAGCTTTGAAGAAAGCAGGCAAGTTGCCAAAAGCGGAGGCGAAGTGGCAGGCAATGCCAGACGAGATATGGAACAGCGCACGGGGAGATCGGTCATCACTTCACAAAATGCGGTCCGACTGAACTCTGTGGTCACAGAGCTGATCGAAAAAGTTGCCGATGATACTTCGCAAAACGAAAAAGAATGATGCAGTTTGCATAGATCGTTAAGGTCTCATAGCAGCGACGGGATAGCGGATCGCAAAAAGATCGGTGTGGGGGCGAGCTTCTTTTCGTTTGCCCGCTCTTTCTTCGACTCTGCTCGATCTATAAAAAAAGGCAGCACTTCTCCCTCTTTCGGCAAAAACGAAAGGGGAGCATCTGCTGCCTTGAATTTTTTTATTTCCTCTGCGGGGGGCGCTGCCTCAAGAGGCAGCGCCTTAATACTGCTGCTCATGTACATAGAAGTATATAATATAGATCTCCCATATAGTATATATATATAATAGGGGAACGGGGGAGACGGAAAATAAGAAACGAAAGAAAAAACCGGCAAAAAAGAAAGCAAAGAAAAAAGCAGCTTTCGAAGCCTCAATTGGGCCTCTATATATATAACTACCGATTTCAGGGTAAAATGTGACGTACCTGCGGAAAAAAATTTTCAAAAGAGGCTTTCGAGGTTTTCAAAAAATTTTCTTCCGGCGACACGTCACAAAATGGGGCAAACTGAGTAGTTATATATATAGGGGCGAACGCAAGAGAAGTGCGGAGCTTAAAAAGTTTGTAGTGTGGAGAGTGGAGTGAGGAGTTGGGCAGAGCTCGCCGGCCTTCGGGGAGGCAATGCTTTGCTAACGAAAGGATTTATGTTATAATCAAATAATAAAGTTTCGAAGCGAAGGCCTGTGAGGTGAAGACCATGGCGAAGATCTTGATATCGGCGGGAGAAGCTTCCGGCGATGTTCATGCGGCGGCGGTGACGAAAGAACTGCGCCGACTGGACCCCAAGGGAGAAGTCTTCGGCATGGGCGGCGACGCTTTGCGGTCTGCGGGAGGAGAAGTGCTCTTCGACATCAAGGAGCACGGGGTGATGGGCTTTACGGAAGTCATCGCCAAACTTCCGGCTCTCTTTAAACTGCGCTCCGCTTTCGCCGAAGTGATGGACGAGAGGAAGCCCGACGTTTTGGTGATAGTGGACTACCCCGGTTTCAACATGAAGCTGGCGGCCTTGGCCAAGAAAAAGGGCATCCCGGTAGTGAACTACATCGCTCCCAGCGCCTGGGCTTGGCGCAAGGGCAGAGCCAAAACGGTGGCTCGTTTGGTGGACAAAGTGGCCTGCATCTTTCCCTTCGAATACGATGTGTATAAAGAAGCGGGGGCCCCTGCTGTTTTCGTGGGCCATCCTCTTTTGGACATCGTGAAGCCCGAACTGAGCAGGGAGGAAGCACTGGCCTATTTTCACAAACAGCAGGACAGAAAGCTGCTGGTGCTGCTGCCGGGCAGCCGCCTGATGGAGATCGAAAAGATGCTGCCCGGTCTCTTGGCGGCGGCGAAGCTCATAAAAGAAGAACTGCAGGGAGCGGCGGATCTTCTCCTGCCTCGGGCCGCCACCATCCCCAAAGAATTGTTGGAGCGGCACATCGCCGCAGCCGGAGTTGACGTGAAGATCGTCGAAGATCACAGCTACGACCTTTTCTCCGTGGCAGACTTGGCCTTGGCCACCAGCGGCACGGTAACGCTGGAAGCTGCTCTGTGCGGCTTGGGCAGCGTCATCGTCTACAAAGCGGCGCCCCTTTCCGCTTTCATCGCCAAATTGGTGCTGAACATACCCCACATCGGCCTGCCCAATATCGTAGCCGGGCGTCAGGTGCTGCCGGAATTATTGCAGGACGATTTCACTCCCGCCAAAGTGGCTCGGGCCGCCTTAGGCTTGCTGACGGAAGAAGGGCAGGCTCGTTTGCGAAAAGACCTGGCCTTCGTGCGGCAACGTTTGGGAGAAAACGGAGCCGTCGAGAGAGTGGCCCGCTTGATCTTAAGTGCGGCAAAGGAAGAAAGATGAATCTTTATTTTCGCACCATACGCTATATAAAACCTTATATCTTGATGCTCGTCGGCGCAGGCATCTGCACTGTGGGCGCCACCGGCGGCACTGTCTATCTGCCTTGGATCATCAAGGACATCGTGGACGATGTGCTCACCCGCAAAGACTTGGCCATGCTGAACTACATCGCTCTCAGCATCGTGGTGGTGTTCATCATCAGAGGCCTCTTCTATTACGGACAAAACTATTTGATGAACTACGTCGGCCAGCACGTGGTGATCGATATCCGCAAGGAAGTTTTCGAAAAACTGCAGCGCCTCAGCCTGTCTTTTTACGATAAAAACAAGACCGGCACCATCATGAGCTATGTCACCAACGACGTGAGCGCCCTGCAGACCGCCATGGTGGAGAACATCGTGGAGATGATCACAGAAGGCGTGATCCTTATCAGCTCCATCGCGATGATGCTGTATCTGGATTGGAAGCTTTTCATCCTCACTCTTTGCACCTTCCCCTTCGTGCTGGGCTTCATCGATGTGTTCGGCAAGAGCATCCGCAAAAACGGCAGCCGCATCCAAGAGGTGACGGCGGACATCACCAGCGTGCTGCAGGAAACGGTGTCCAGTCCGCGTGTGATCAAGTCTTTCGTGCGGCAGGCTTACGAGATAGCCCGCTTCGATAAAGAGAACATCAACAATTTCAAAGCCAACATGAAAAATGCCCGCCTGATGGCCACCCTCACCCCTGTTATCGAATTGGTGGCGGCCTTGGGCGTCACTTTGGTGATCTGGTACGGCGGCCGCAGCGTCATCCGCGGCGACATGACCGCCGGCGCCTTGGTGGCCTTCCTCACTTATGCGGTGAACATCTCCAACCCCATCAAAAGATTGAGCAGAGTCATCGGCAATATCCAAAAGGCCATGGCTGCCGCTCAGCGTGTGTTCATGGTGCTGGATCTGGAAGAAGAGATCACCGATGCCCCCGACGCCGTCGAACTGCCGCAGGTCAAGGGACGGGTGGACTTCGAAAAGGTATCTTTCGCCTATAACGCCGAAGAAGAAGTGCTCAGCGACTTGAGCTTCACGGCAGAGCCGGGGCAGGTGATAGCTTTCGTAGGGCCCTCCGGCGCCGGCAAAAGCACGGTGGCCAGCCTGCTGCCTCGTTTTTACGATGTGACGGCGGGGAGCATCCGCATCGACGGCATCGACCTGCGCAAAGTGACCATCAGCTCTTTGCGCACGCAAGTGGGCATCGTGCCGCAGGAGACGGTGCTCTTCAACGGCAGCGTTTACGACAACATCCTTTACGGCCGGCTGGACGCCACGCAGGCGGAGGTGGAAGCGGCGGCGAAAGCGGCCAACGCTCACGATTTCATCAGCGCTCTGCCTCACGGTTATCAGACCAAATTGGGAGACAGAGGCGTGAACATCAGCGGCGGCCAGCGGCAGCGCATCGCCATCGCCCGGGCCATTTTGAAAAACCCCCGCATTTTGGTGCTGGACGAAGCCACCAGCGCTTTGGATTCCGAAAGCGAGCGGGTGGTGCAGGATGCCTTGGACCGCTTGATGATAGGGCGCACTACCTTCGTCATCGCTCATCGCCTCTCCACCATCAAGAACGCCGACCGCATCTTGGTGCTGGAAAAGGGCCGGCTGATGGAGCGGGGCACTCACGAAGAACTTTTGGCCAAGGGCGGGCTCTACGCTCATCTCTACAACATCCAATATGCAGCCGGGCAGGAAGAAGCGGGCGGTGCTCTCCCCGCAGCGGCGACGGTGCCCGCGGATCCGCCGGTGCCGGTGCAAGTTTAGGGCGGTCTGCGGCAAAATATAGCGGCAATAAAAGCAAAACGACAAAGAGCCTGTGCTCGGGGAAAAGCAACGACCCGAAGCGGCAGGCTCTTTTGCTTTTATGATCTTTTCGGCTGATTTTGGATAAACATAAAGATCTGCCGAAAATTTCTTGACAAAGGAGTTTTTTCGGCTAAAATTGAATTAAAACAAAAATCTGCCGAAATTTTAGCGACGAGGTGGTACAGATGACTTACATACATCGCCACATGGAAGAGCAAATTTTAAAATTGAGCGCTTCGTACTCCGCCTTGCTTTTGACCGGGCCGCGGCAGGCGGGGAAGACTACCATGCTGCGCGCACTGGCCGAGAAAGAAGTGTACGGCCGCGAATATGTATCGCTGGATGATCTGGCGCTGCGTGATCTTGCCAAAAACGACCCCGCACTCTTTTTGCAGTTGCACAAGCCGCCGGTGCTGATCGACGAGGTGCAGTATGCACCGGAATTGTTCTCTTACATCAAAATACACATCGACGAAGGAGCGCGCCCCGGTGCCTTTTGGCTGACAGGCTCGCAAATATTTCCTTTGATGCGGGGCGTGGGGGAGACTCTCGCCGGGCGTATTGCTTTGCTCCGCCTGTCGCCTCTATCCCAGCGAGAGATCGGCGAGGCACCCTGTATACCGTTCACGCCTGATCTGGATAAACTTATGAGCGAGAAAGGTAAGATAGCACCGCTCACTGCGCCGGAATTGTTCACAAGGATCTGGAAGGGCAGCATGCCGGGTATCGTCAGCGGGCGTTTCAGCGAGCGCAATATTTTTTACTCGTCCTATATCTCCACTTATGTGGAGAGGGATGTGCGCGAGTTATCTGGGAATATAGATGCTCTGAAATTCAATCGCTTCATTACGGCGTTGGCAGCCCGCACCGCTCAACTGCTCAACTGCAATGCTCTGGCAGAAGATGCAGATATCGACATAAAAACGGCGAAAGCGTGGGTGGGCCTTCTTGAAACGTTGGGCATCATTTTTTTGCTGCATCCATACTCCAACAATGTATTGAAACGTACGATCAAAACGCCGAAAGTGTACTTTTACGACAGCGGTCTGGTCTGCTACCTGACCAGATGGTCGTCACCGGAAGTAGCGGAGAGCGGCGCTATGAGCGGGGCATTGCTGGAGAACTTTACAGTGGCAGAGCTGATGAAAGGCTATCAGAATGCGGGAGCGGAGCCGTATTTATATTTTTACCGCGATCGCGACGCCAAAGAAATAGACGTGATAATAGAGGGCGATGGCAAACTGTGGCCGTTGGAGATCAAAAAGACCGTCAGGCCGGATAAACGGCTGACCCGCATGTTCGGAGTTATCGACAGAGCGCCTTTGCAGCTGGGAACGAGCGCCATATTGTGCATGGCGGATGAACTCGGCGCTTTCGACCGCAACAAGCTGATCGTACCCATTTGGATGATATGAGCCCGGCTTTGTTCGCGAGCAAGGCTGCTATGATACGAAAAAGTCGAGGCTGTTGCATGTAAAAATATCCATCGGCTATGCCGGTGGATATTTTTTGCCTCCTTCTTTCGAAAACGCCTGCCGACCTTTGCCTTTTGTTTTTTAGGGAACAGAGGAAGATCTTCGGCTCCGGCATTTTTGAAAAGGGCAGCGCTCTTTAGGCCTATGCTCATTTGGAAAAAGCTCCTGCCTTTCGCCCTTCGTTCATTCGGCTAAAGGGCGATCATGCAGCGGATGCTCAGCGAAAAAAAGCGGCGCTCGCCAAATATGCGGCCGTTCCCTTTTTGCTTTACGAAAAAACCGGGGCCGCTCTCGTAAAAAAATCGGAAAACAGGAAGTGTTTCACCTGCTTTAACTTTGTCTTGGGGCTCGTGAAAAGAAATTGACAAGCAATAGTGTATAATATTATAATTGAAGCATAAACTATAATCTGTCAGCAGGGAGATAAAAGCGGGAGGCGAGCATATGGCAAGATGCATCGTGGTGGCGGACGACGTGACCGGCGCCAATGCCACCGGCGTACTTTTGAAGAAAAACGGTTTCGATACTCTTACCTTGCTGAACGCAGCTCTGGACAGGGCTGCTTCCATCGGCAAGTGCGACTGCCTCATCTATCCCACTGAGAGCCGCTCTGTCAGCCCGGCGGAAGCTTACGGACGGGTGCAGCAGGCTCTCGTTGCTCTCGCCGATCAAGGCGCTTATTTCTACGCCAAAAGGATCGACAGCACTTTGCGGGGCAACTTGGGCAGCGAGACCGATGCTTTTTTGGATACCTTAGGGCCCGAATACATAGCGGTGTGCGTGCCCTGCTTCCCCTCCTCCGGCCGGGCTATCGTGGGCAGCCACCTTTTGGTGAACGGCGTGCCTTTGCGCCGCACGGAAGCGGCCGCCGACCCTAAGTGCCCCATCACCACCACCGACGCCTTGGCTCTTTTTCGGGCGCAATCGAAATATAAAGTTCTTCCCATACATCTTGATCGAGTACACGACGGTGTCGAAGAACTGGCGAAGACTATCGCCGCCAAAAAACAAGAAGGCGCCCGCATCATTTTGGTGGACAGCATCAGCGAAGAAGATCTGCAGACTGTGGCCAAGGCAGTGGCCGCCTCCGGCATCAAGACCGTGAGCGTAGACCCGGGTCCCTTCACCGCTTATTTGGGGAAAGAGCTTTTGCCCGGCGATAAGCCGGAAGTGCCGGGAGGAAAGATCCTCTGCGCCATCGGCTCCGTGAACGGAGTGGCCGGGGCTCAAACTTTGCTGCTTTTGAAGGAGCGCCCCGTGACCGCCGTCTATTTGGACGCCGCCGCCGTGTTGGAGAGCCCCGAGCAGCGGACAGAAGAGCTGCGCCGGCTCACGGAAGAATTGATCGCCCGCCGGGAAGAAAACAACATACTGGCGGTGATCGGCAGCGGCATCGATCCCAAGAAGCGGATCTCTTTTGCACCCTACATGGAGAAATACGGTATGGATGCCGAGGGAGTGTCCGGCCTCATCAACGATGCTTTTGCCGAGGTGGCTCTGGCCGTGCTGGAGGCCTGCCCGGAGATCGGCGGCATTTATTCCACCGGCGGCGATATCACCGCAGCCATCCACAGCGCCGCAGGTACCGTCGGCCTTCGCTTGATGGACGAAGTGCTGCCTTTGGCCGGTTACGGCATCGCCATCGGCGGCAAATTGGCCGGCAAGGCCTTTATCAGCAAGGGCGGCATGGTGGGCAGCGAGAACGCCATGGTGACCTGCACCGATTATTTATTGGCTCATTTATAAGAACACTTAAAAAATAAAAGGGAGTTGAAAAATATGAGACCTTTGATCGCCATCCCCATGGGTGATCCCGCCGGCATCGGGCCGGAGATCGTATTGAAAACGGTGGACGACGAAGAGATACAGCGCACGGCCCGCTGCATCGTCATCGGCAGCAAAAAAGTGATGGAGCAGGCTATGAAGTATCCCGGCAGCCCGAAGCTGGAGATCGTCACGGTGAAAGAGCCCAAAGAGGGCCGCTACGATGCCGGGGTGCTGAACCTGATCGATCTGGACAACGTGGCTATGGAGCAGTTCAAAGTAGGCGAAGTGAGCGGCATGTGCGGCAAAGCGGCCTACGAATATATCGCCAAGAGCATCGAATTGGCCAACGCTCGGCTCGTCGATGCGGTGTCGACTACTCCCATCAATAAAGAATCATTGAAAAAAGGAAACATAAACTTCATCGGCCACACGGAGATCTTCGGCGCACTGACCAATACCGCCGATCCGCTGACTCTGTTCGAAGTGAACAACCTGCGGGTGTTCTTCCTCACCCGCCACGTTTCACTGCGTAAAGCCTGCGATATGGTGACCAAGGAGAGGATCATCGACTATGTGATCCGCTGCACCGAAGCGTTGAAAAAATTGGGCGTGACCGAAGGCACCATGGCGGTGGCCGGCCTCAATCCTCACAGCGGCGAGCACGGTCTCTTCGGCGACGAAGAAGTGAAGGCGGTTTACCCGGCGGTGGAAGAACTGCAGCAGCGGGGCTATAAGGTGGTAGGGCCCATCGGAGCGGATTCCGTCTTCTCTCAGGCCCTGCACGGCAAATACAACAGCGTGCTGAGCCTCTATCATGATCAGGGGCACATCGCCACCAAAACGCTGGACTTCGAGCGCACCATCGCCATCACTGCGGGCATGCCCATCCTGCGGACTTCCGTGGATCACGGCACCGCCTTCGACATCGCAGGCAAAGGCATAGCCAGTGCCGTGAGCATGAAGGAAGCCGTGCGGCTGGCAGTGAAATATGCGCCCGCCTTTTTGCAGGCTTAAGCTCCCCGGTTGACAGAGGTGTCAACTAAAAATATTTATATCAAAACGAGAGGAGTTGTAAATTATGGGTGGATCAAGCATGATAATCGCATTGCTGATAGGTATCATCGTCCTGATCTTCTTGATCCTGAAGACGAAGGTACACCCCTTCTTGGGCCTGATCATCGCCGCCGTCATCATCGGTCTGTTGGGCGGCATGGAGCCCGGTAAGATCCCCGGCTCCATCATCAGCGGTTTCGGCGGTACCTTGGGCAGCATCGGCATCATCATCGGCTTCGGCGTGATGATGGGGCAGATCTTCGATAAGACCGGCGCCGCAGAGAAGATGGCGCTGACCTTTATCAAGCTGTTCGGCAAGAAAAACGAGCACTGGGCCATGGCCCTCACCGGCTTCATCGTGTCCATCCCCATTTTCTGCGATTCAGGCTTCGTAGTGGTCAGCCCCATCGCCAAGGCTATCTCCAAGAAGACCCGCCGCTCCATCGTGGCCATCGCCACTCCTTTGGCAGCCGGTCTGGTCATCACCCACTCCATAGTTCCTCCCACTCCCGGGCCTTTGGGCGTAGTCGGCACCTTCGGCGTGGATGTGGGCACCTTCATCCTGTTGAGCATCGCTTTCTCCATCCCCATGGCCATCGTGGCTACTCTGTATACTCAGTGGTATGGCAATAAGCTCTATCAGATCCCTGCCGATAACGAAGAAGGCTGGGAGCGCCCCGAGAAGATGGAGATAATGGAGAGCGACAGCGAGCTCGCTCCCTCTCGGGAACTGCCTTCCGGTCTCAACAGCTTCCTGCCTCTCTTGGTGCCCATTGTTCTCATCCTTTTGAACAACATCTTCGCCTTCCTGAAGATCACCGGCTCGGCCCGTACTGTTGTCAACTTCTTGGGCAACCCCATCATCGCCGTTGGCATCGGCCTGCTGCTGGCCCTCTTCGTACTGGGCCGGGGCTTGGACCGCAAGACCAGCCTTGCCGAGATGGATATCGGCATCAAGTCTGCCGGCATAATCATTTTCGTTACCGGCGGCGGCGGAGCTTTGGGGCAGATCCTGAAAGACAGCGGCACCGGCACCTATGTGGCTCAACTGTTGGTAGATTCCGCCATTCCTCTGGTGGTGCTGCCCCTCATCGTTTCCACCTTGGTGCGTTTCGTACAGGGCTCCGGCACTGTGGCTATGATCACCGCAGCCGGCATCACTGCTCCCATCCTGCAGGCGGCAGGGGCCAACATGACTCTGGGCGCCTTGGCAGCCTGCGTCGGCTCCCTCTTCTTCGGCTACTTCAACGACAGCTACTTCTGGGTAGTTAACAACCTGATGGGCATCAAGGAGACAAAGGAGCAGATCCGCAACTGGTCCATCACTTCCACCATCGCCTGGGGCGTAGGCGTCATCGAGCTCTTGATCCTCAGCTTCATCCTGTAAGAAAAGGCTCGGACGATTTTATAAAGTCCTTTTCGACGGGCGGTGCAGTCTTAAAGACTGCGCCGCTCTTTTGCATGTAAACAAGTTTGATAATCGAAGATCTTTTAGATGACAACGTAAAACTGCCCGGTGATCGCTCAACGGACGGCCGCTCAGTGCGTATCGCCGCTCAATAGGTGGGCGCTCATCTTGCGGGCTCGACGAATTTTTTATGGACGGATGTGTCTTTGATGCTCAACGAAATATTTTTTCAAACGCAGATAGGGTCAGAGCTCGTTGAAAGCTTTCTTTCAAAAAAACGCATACATACTTTGAACTCGACGAATCTTTTCTTGAAGGTGCTGATGTCGGGCGCTTTTATTTTTTTCGAACGAAAAATTTTTCGGCCTCTTGTCAAAAGTCGAAAAGTCAAATATAATAAGGGCAGAAAGAAAAGCTCCGGCCAACTAGCCGTATGATGAATCATAAAAAGGATAAAAATAATTATCTACACATGTTTTTCCTTAGTATCTGCAGACGATAGGGGCTTTTTAGGTAGCTTCCGGACAAAAAGGAAAAGCATTTGACTTAGCAGATCAACATGGTAGTTTAGTTTTTTAGGCGCACACTATCAATGGTCGATGTGAAAATTTGAGGAATTTATAAAATTCTTGCTCCCAAAAGGATACTTATGCTATAATATCTCCAATAGTATAGAATAGGAGGGAAGTGTCGGAATAAGTTTGGTATATCCAGCCCTAAAATCTTTATTTACAGCCCTGATTATTAGCATTGGTGTTAGTTGAATACTTAGGCTTTTTGACAGTTTTAAAATTCGAGCGCTGTCGGGCGATATGTTGAGAAGATGGGGATGCTCATATGGGGACCGAGAGCTTCGAGGGATGATACAGGTAATTATGTGCCTGAGGAGAAGTGCAAAATGAAAAAGTCTTTTATCTTCGCTATGGCTATGGCTCTGGGAATCACTGTCAGTGCGCATGCCGCTAATCCCTTCAGTGATGTGCCTGTCCGCCATTGGGCTTATGGTAGCATCAAGAAATTGGTGGCAGCCGGTGTTATCGAAGGTTACGGTGACGGAACTTTTGGTGGCAAAAAGTTGATAACTCGTTATGAGATGGCTCAGATGGTGGCTCGCGCCATGGCTAACGGAGCTAATGTGGATAAGCTGGCTGCAGAATTTGCCGATGAGTTGGACGCGTTGGGCGTGCGTGTTGCCAATATAGAGAAGAATGCCGATGCCGTAAAAATCACCGGCCTAGCTCGTTTTCATTATAACAGCTTCCACGGCCATCATACAAACGGCAAGCGCACTGCTTCTTGGAGTCGTCTCCGTTCCCGTTTATTCTTCAAAGGTCAAGTGAACGACGATTGGACTTACACCGGTATGATCGATAATGAGCAAGATCTGGCTCATTCTTACACCGGCGATGAGGATACATGGTTCGAACGCGCCTATGTGAACGGTAGGCTCGGTGGGCTCGACGTTGAGGCCGGCCGAAATCAGCAGCATTGGTTTGGCACGCATGGTCAGGTATACGGCGATCGTGCTGATTTCATCAAATTTTCATACGGCAAGGATATCAAACTGATCGGCATGTACGGCAAACTTGCAAACCCTCGTATGAGTGGCATTGATCCTAGGGGAGAAGAATTTTGGCGGGCCTACATACGGGCCAAGATCGGTGCGGCTTATGCTTCCCTTTCCTATGTTGATGTAAAGAATCAAAGAACAGCTGCTATGGAAAATGGTTGCCATGACAACAGCATTCTTGGTGCCGTTGTTTGGGTGCCAGTTGTGAAGCATTTGACATTTGAAGGAGTGTGGTTAAAGGCTAGCGAGGACGATCGGGATGGGCACGATCAGGGTATAATTGGAATGTTGAAATATAAGGGCGCTAAAGCTAATAGACCCGGAAGTTGGGGTGCATTTGCAAGATATTACAACATGGCCGGCAGCACTATCATCGTAAACGGGGAAGATAATAGCTTTGAGAACAGATTCTTGAGAAATGGCTTCTCAGGCTACGCTGTTGGCGCCGAGTATACTGTTGCCAAAAATATAATGGCTTTTATTGATTGGACGGAATTAGAGGGAAAGAAGAACGGCGATGAAGATGGTGGTTCTCTGTGGACCCATTTGACGTTCTTTTTCTAAAGATTTATTACCTTAACTTCGATTGCAAAACAATAGACTTTACAGGGGGACGCACAAGCGTCCCTCTTGCATTGTATAAAGAAAACCACGCCATGGTGGCGTGGTTCCAAAGAGCTTAAGCGGTGAAAAAATAATCCTAATGTGCTAAACTGTTTGCAAGCCTGCCAGCATACTACAATAAAGCACATTAGGAGGTTAGTATTATGTCGATACAACACAATAAAGTCACAAACAGTTTAGCACATACCAAGTGGAATTGTAAGTACCATGTTGTGTTTGCACCAAAATGTCGTAAGAAGATATTTTTGAGGATAAGCGAGCTGATATAAGGGATATTTTACGAACGTTGTGCCAGAGGAAGGGAGTGGAAATATTAGAAGGGGAAATTTGTTCGGATCATGTGCATCTACCGATCAGTATTCCACCTAAAATCAGCATATCAGGATTTATGGGATACCTGAAAGGGAAGAGTAGTCTGATGATATTTCAAAAATATGGCAACATGAAGTTTGCATATAGGAATCGAGAATTTTGGTGCCGAGGATACTATTTAGATACAGTAGGAAAAAACACGAAAGCAATAAAGGAATACATCGCCAATCAATTAAAAATAGATAAGGAGAGTGATCAATTAGCACTATTTGATCCCAGAGACCCGTTTACGGGTAGCCGTTAAACAATGCGTGGCTGGCAGGCCGATAAAAAGCACACGTGTGCGTAGCCAGTAGTATTAGGGCTATGCCCGAAAAAGAAAAACCCCCGGCTACGCCGGGGGATATTTTTCCAGCGAACATTGGAACAAGATCAGGGCCAATAATACTATAGAACGCTTGAACAGAGGGATCAGACGGCGTACGAGGGTAGTCGGCTGTTTCACGGATGACAACTCCGCACTGATGTTAGTTTGCGCAAGGTTGCGTCATGTTGCCGGAACATGATGGGGCAATGCAAAGTATATGAACATGAAGCACTTGGATAACTATGAGGAAGGTATTGAAGTAATCAAGTGATATATTCTGCCGGAGAATGGGAATGAAACATTTGCGCATTGACAATACCTCTCAATGCCGCTGCGATGAAGACTTGTTCTCTCGCAAAGATAAAGCCATTGTAGATGCTCTTGGGGAGCACGGACCGTCAAGACTTTCTTTGAAAATGCAGAAGTTTGTTCGGCTATTCGAATTGCGTTCCAGTAGACCTAAGGAACTTCAAAAAGGCAGGTCATCGTATTAGGAGAATTCCGCGGATGTTTAATTATCAAGGATCGGTTATTGAGTGGCTGAGCTGTAATTGCAATTTGTAGAAATAAAGTTTATTGATATTTAGCACTGAAGTAGTGAGCGACAAACAAGATGCAGAGCCGTCTTATTGAAGTGAAAAGTTAATGTGAAAATCTATTATACTATTGTAATCACTATGACAAACAGTTAGTGTATAATTTTCGTTGGCAAACTCAATAAAATAAAGGGAAGGGTTTTCCCCTTCCCTAATCATGCAAAAT